>JAIWNU010000162.1 GCA_020216655.1 Treponema sp.
GTCCGGTCTATAGCGGGCTGGGTTTCATCGAGCATAAGGAATACATCGGCAATTTTTGCCTGGGGGTCTTCCAGGGTCAGGATCATAAACCGTCGTTTCTGATCGTAAATGCGTTTTGTAAAGAGTTTTAAAAGCTTGAGAGCAATCTGAGGGTTTCCCATCATAAGGACTTCAAAATTAGCCCGGTTAAACTCAAGCACCTTTACATCATCCAGAGCGATGGCAGTGGCAGACCGGGGGGAGTCTTCCAAAATAGCCATTTCGCCAAACATTTCCGAAGGGTGCAGGATGTCCAGGGTTTTTTCAATATCCCCAATGATTTTCACTAGTTGAACCCGGCCAGACTGGATAAGATAAAAAGCATCTCCAGGCTCAAATTCGGAGAAAATAATCTCGCCCTTTTGGAAACCACGGGCAAAACGGCTGAATGCTCCTAAATCCATGGACACCTAGGCCTCCAACGCCTTTAAGGCTTTTTTCGCCTTTAAATGGACCGAATCATCTTCGTCCTGATTCATCGACAGGATCTTTTTATAGAATGTTGCAGCCCGGTCCTTATCACCTTTTTTTTCGTAACACTGGGCTATGAAATAGAGGGCATTACCTAAATCCGGATGCTTTGGGTAGGTTGTAATCATGGCCGTGTAATGTTTAAGACATTCATCGTATTTACCCATCAGGTAAAGGCAGCGGCCAAGTTCATAGACGCTCTTTGCAACATACTCAGCATCCTGGTTAGCCTCGATGATTTTCTTAAAAGCCGTAAAGGCCTGAGGATACTTATCCTGAGAAAAGAGGCTCACCGCATCATAATAGGCCTTGGCAACCACAGAGAGTTCCTCCGGCCCCTGTTTGGAGACCGGTTCATTCATGGCGGCATTCATTGCTGCGGCGCCAATACCAGAAGCAGTCGCGGCCGTGCCAGCTGCAAAGGCGGCAGGCCGTTCTGTTACCGGGGCCGGCCCCTTGCCGTCTCCATAGCGAACCAGGGATGATTCGGCAACTTCAAGATTTTTAGCGGCCTGGGCAGCCATTTTCCCTGCGGGATAATATGTCAGATACCTGCTGAATACATATTTAGCCTGGGCGTATTGACGGTTTTTAAGATAATATTCGCCTACTTTATACAGTCCAATTTCAGGGCTTTGCTGCTCCTCTTTTTCCATAAGGTTCGAGACCTGTTTATGAATTCTGCGGAGCTGATTGGAAAACACCTTGAGCATCTTCATTACAATGCGGATGTTGGAGGTGGCAAGCTGTTCAAATTCGGGAACCGTAAAGGCTATGACAGCCGCATCCTGCAGCACTAAGGCTGTTTCTTCCCGCGGGTAACGACCCATGGCAGACTTTACTCCAAAAAATTCCCCCGGTTGTACCGGATCGTGGATGTCCTGACCGGTTTCGATATCCTGATAGTTAAGACTTATCTTTCCGGACTGCAGGATAAATATTTTGTCTGCCACATCACCCTGGAAGTAAATAACTGATCCAGCTCGATATTGTAGTGCTTTCGGCATTCCTATTCCTTCTTGTTAAAGGGGCTCAAAGGGCAAATAATCCAAAACCTTTGCGAATCCTACTTTCTTTCTTACCTCAGCATACAGGGCCCCTGGATTCCCGACAACAAACATTTCACGGCCAGCTACCATTATAGTGGAATATCCAGCAGGCAGACTATCCCCAAGAAGGGGCAAGAACCGTAGTTCACCGTACAAAGGCCGGCCTTCCATCACCAGAAGCTCGATATCCTCCATGGGTAACTGGGCTAAATTTTCATAGGGGTCATCGAGACGAGCCTTTGTAACCAAAATGTCAGCCAGCTTGCCCGGTTCCAGGGTACCAAGTCGTTTTTCCATCCTGAAAGCCTTTGCAGGATTTATGGTAACCATGGAAAAAATAGTTTTCGCATTCAAATCCTCACCATACATATCTCGGTATATCTGTCGGGCAAATCGCATTTCTTCCAGCAGATTGATGGACCCCGTATGGGTTGAATCGGTCCCAATCCCAATATTGATGCCCGCCTTAAGCATTTTGCGGATCTTACAGGTAACGTTAAACATAAAGGTATTGGATGCGGGGCACCAGGAAATACTTGCCCCCGCCTTGGCAACCTTTGCTATATCCGCATCGCTAAAACCAATACAATGGATAAGCAGGCAATGGTCATCCAGGCAGCCAAGCCGTTCAAGGACCCCAACCCCGTCTTGGGACTCTGGATCAAAACCCTCTTCCAAATGGGTAATAAAGGGCCAGTTATTCCGTTTTGCCCGGCGATGTTCTATTTCGATCCCCTCACCCCATTTCAGATCAAAAGATGAACACTCATGAGCGAGGGTATATTCCTTAAAGGCGCGGATGGGCAATTTGGGCAGAAGATCATTATTAAGTTCATGGGGGAAATGGTCATTAACGGTGGTCACTCCCGAAAAAAGATTTTTGTAGGCGCTTAAAAAATAGAGGTTTTCCACCGAAAGGTTCGACCGCTCTGAATAGGTCGCCGACGATTTAAGATCATTGTCCCAGGGCAGCCAGTTAAGATAGTAGGAATCCTTTTTTGGTCCCACCCGGGGAAGATAATTACCCCGCAAATGATCATGTATATTGATAAGCGCCGGATATACATAGGACGCATTGCCAAGATTGATACTAAACTTTGAATTTGCTGATGTTTCCCCTATCTTGCCCTTACTGACCGCAAGGCTGGAAACATTAGAACTTGCACTTGAAGCAATGATTCTACCATTCTGTAATGTATAGCTATCCACCGTGGGACCATCCTTACGTTATATTCTAAATGTGACCATATATCCAGTCAACAATATAGTCTGTTGCTGTTATAACCATTCTTTTTATAATTTCGGCAAATTTTAACCTAATTTTTATCTAGAGCTCTAAAAACTTATTGAATTTTTAGAGTAATCACTAGGATTATGACTTTTACAAACAAGTCCGTATATCTATACTAGCACAGTATGGAAAAAACTCCAAATTTCATTGTAGATTTGCACACCCATTCTACCTGTTCAGACGGGACTTTAAGTCCAGAGAAGCTGGTAGACGAGGCTGCCGATAAGGGGCTTAAAGCGCTAGCCCTAACCGATCACGATACGATTTCCGGTATAGAAAGAGCTGCCCTTCAGGCACAAACGAGAAAGCTGCTCTTTATACCCGGAGTAGAGATAGAAATAGCCTGGGAACCAGGTGAATTCCATCTTTTGGGCCTTGGTTTACAGAATCCTACCGACGAGTTTAGAGATGCCCTCGAAGAACTTGCCCGTTTCCGGGAACAGCGGAACCGGGAAATCGTGGATCGCATGAATGAAATGGGAATTGAAGCCGATTACGAAGAGATTAAGGAACTTTCCGAAGGGGCAGTCATCGGGCGGCCTCATTTTGCATCCTTTCTTGTTAATCGTAAAATCGTAAAAAACAAACAGCAAGCCTTTGATTCCTACCTTGCTAAGGGCCGCCCCTTTTATTCACCCAAGGGATCTCTGGAACTGACGCGGGCTATTAGGCTCATCAAAGCATCGGGGGCTATTCCTATCCTGGCCCACCCCTTATCCCTCTATGTCTCGTGGGGGAAACTACCAGAATTGATACGGGACTTTCACGGCCAGGGGATAGCGGGCCTTGAGGCCTGGCACCCCCTTGCACGGGTTGCCGAATGCGAACGGCTGGAAGAACTGGGGAAAAGCCTCGGCATGGTGGTTACCGCAGGAAGCGATTATCACGGCGCAAGCCGGCAGGAACGGCACCTGGGCTACACAGCGGGCAAAAAACCCATCGATGCTTCCTATGTGCGGGGTATTCCCGGCACTGAACAATGGGTTGACCGGCTCAGCACATCGTAGGGATCATCTCCCGAACGGCGAAAGGCCAGCGCTTCCGCTAAGTCTTCGGAATTGATGTCTGTCCGTCCATCCAGGTCAGCGATAGTTCTCGCAACCTTAATAATTCCATGGAGTGCCCGATTGGAAAGCCCCGCATTTCGTATGCCCGCTTCTAGATCCCGAATGGCCGATGCTGGAATTTCGCAAAAACGCTCTACGAGGTCCGGGGGCATTCGGGCGTTTCGCCTGCAACCACAGCCCCTAAATCGTTCCCGTTGTATCTCTACTGCCCGTAAAACCCGTTCGGCAATATTTGCGCTCTTTTCTTGGACATCCCTATACCGGGGCATTGCGAAGGCCTCTACCCAAGAGTGGGGTTGGGGAAGCACCGGCACCCGCAGTTCAATGCGGTCTAGCAGGGCCGAACCGAGCCGCTGCCAATGCCGATGAATTTCATCATCGGAACAAAAACAAAGGGAAGTTCCGGAGCCATCGTCCTGCCCCAGCCTTCCGCAGGGACAGGGATTTGCGGCCAAAACAAGCTGGAATTCGGCAGGCAATTTAACCGACCCCTCTGCCCGGGCTATGGTGATTACCCCGTCCTCCAGGGGTTCCCGCAGAGCTTTTAATAGTGATGAACGAAATTCAGGGGCTTCGTCCATAAAGAGGACCCCAAAATGGGCTAGGCTTATTTCTCCGGGCCTTATGGTTTTGCCACCCCCGAGGAGTCCTTCGAGACTTGCACCGTGATGGGGGCTGCGAAAGGGAGGAGCAAGGGAGCTTCCATTCTGCCAAAAAGCCCCATCCCTGCTGCCTGCAAGGCTGTAGAGCCTGCGGACTTCCAGAGATTCCTGGGGAAGCAGGTTGGGCATAATAGAAGGCATACGACGGGCCAGGAGGGTTTTTCCGCCCCCCGGCGGACCGAAGGCAAGCACATTGTGCCCTCCGGCGGCGGCGATTTCCAAAGCCCGTTTATACCGGTCCTGACCGTACACATCGGCAAAATCCCCCACCTCCTTATGTACCGTCTCAGGACCGGAAGGGGGCACAGCGCCGCCGCTGAGGGAGAAAGGGCTGCAGCAATCTGCACGAAGGCTCGAAAGTGCGGATTCTTGGGGCCTGGTGGCAGCTAAAATTCCGTCACAAGCGAGAGATTCGGCACTCGGGAAAACGCCATGAAGATGCCAGTACTGGAGGGCCTTAATTGCCTCGCCGAGGCTCGCAACCGCCGCGCTGCGAGAGGAGGCCAGCACGTCCGCTTCGGCCCGGTTTTCCCGGGGCACAATGAAGCCCCGGAGCCCAGAGGCAAGGCCCGCGGCGGTTGCGGCCACCACGCCCCGTACGGGCCGCAGCATGCCCGATAGCTCAAGTTCGCCGAGTACCATAAGGCCCTCCGGAGGCGGTATGTGCCCCGCAGCGGCGAGGATGGCAAAGGCGATGGGTAAATCGAGTTCGGGGCCGTCTTTTCTGATTCCTGCCGGCGCCAGGTTTACTAAAATCCTGTCCTGGGGAAAAGTAAAACCGCCGTTGCGAATCGCCGCCCGCACCCGTTCCCGGGCTTCCCGGACAGCGCCGTCCGCAAGACCTGAAATATCGATACCGGGAATTCCGCGGCGGATGTCCGCCTCAACACGGATAATAATTCCTTCGAGCCCGAAGGGGGCATAGGCATACACATACATAGTGCGGGTACCGGCAATCTCGGTCCTTTTACTTTAAAAAGTCTCGATTTTAATCAATTTTTAACATAATCTTTACATTGTATTTATGGTTTTCTGATAGTTTTCATATTCACTCTGTATGGGGTGTAATGTTAAGGGGAGGTATAATGAATATTCGAGCCCATTTTGAAGAGGAAAAACGCCTGGTTCGGGAAGACATCCTGAGTATGGGAGTCCGCGTAGAAGAAGACCTGCGTAAGGCTATTGTAGCATTTAAAAACAAGGATATGCAATTAGCTAAGGAAGTAAGGGATGACGATGAGGTTATCAATCATCTGCAAGAGGCTATTGAGGATCGCTGCGCCCGCATTATTGCAACCCAGCAGCCGGTTGCCCAGGATATGCGGTGGCTTATCATTTCCATAAAAATTGCGGACCAGCTTGAACGGATTGGCGACCATGCGGTGCACCTGGCAAAGGCGGCCATCAAACTGGAAAAGGAACCCTACATCAAACCGTTAGACTATATCGAGCGGATGGCTACCCAGGGGGCAAACATGGTTCAGGGTGCAGTTGCCGCATTCATGGCCCTGGATGCAGAAAAGGCCCGGACGGTGGCTACCATGGATGACGGGGTAGACCGGGACCATAAGGCCCTCGTACAGGATATTCTGGATTATGTTCAGAAGCACTCCGACAAGGCTCCCCAGGGAACTAAAATCATACAGACCTCTGGTTATCTGGAACGGCTGGGAGACCACGTAACCAATATCTGCGAGATGATCGTCTATTGTGTCGAAGGCCGCAGAGTTGAGCTTAACGAATAGATAGCTAGTAATTAATTCTGGAGGCTCAAGTGGCAAAGGCAACCATCATGGTCGTGGAAGATGACCAGGATATCCGGGAACTGATTAGTTACAATCTGGGCAAGGAAGGCTATACGGTGGTACCGGCAGAATCGGGTGAACAGGCGTTAAAGCTCATCGAAACTGCCAATCCGGATATCATCGTTCTGGACATTATGCTGCCCGGCATGGATGGCATTGAAGTTCTGCGGAACCTGAAACAGGGGAGCCGTCACGCCCATGTTCCGGTCATTATGGCTACCGCAAAAAGCGAGGATTCGGATATTATCACGGGCCTTGAATTGGGGGCCGATGACTATATCGCAAAACCCTTTAGCCCAAAAGTACTTATTGCTAGGGTCCGCTCCCTGCTGCGGCGAACCCAGTCTCGGCTTAACGAAGCGAGGGCCCAGGATGAGGTAGTTCAATTAGGCCCCATTTCTCTTGATGCAGGCCGGCATGAGGTGACCCTGGAGGGGAAACCGGTGGATCTCTCGGCTACCGAATTTGCCATTCTGGAATTCATGATGCGAAATCCCGGCTGGGTGTTTTCTCGAAACCAGATTATCGATGCGGTACGGGGCAAGGATTATCCTGTCACAGAGCGATCGGTAGATGTACAGATTCTTGGGCTCCGCAAAAAGCTCGGAACCGCTGGCAATCGTATAGAAACGGTGAGAGGTGTGGGCTACCGCTTCCAGGACGCGAGCTAGCATATAATTGATCATGCTTAACACTAAGAAAAACCTGTTTCAGATGCTGTTCCCTCCGGTGCTGTTATTTCTTCTCTTAAGCCAAATTGGGCTTTCCCTCAGCGTTTCCTGGGCAGTCCGGCAGCATGGGATTAACGAAACCCGGCAAGAATTGTCAGACACGCTAAATTTGCTGGAAAATCTGTTTCGTAAGCAGCCAGGCTTGTTAAACGCCCCTCAACTGAAAGCGATGTTTTCAGAGCAGCGTTACCGTATTACGGTTATTCGAGATGATGGAAAGGTTATTGCCGAATCAAAAGCGGAGCTTGGGAATTTAGATAACCATTACGACAGACCAGAAGTAGCGGAGGCCCGCAGGATCGGCCGTGGTTTTGCGATCCGTTATTCCAATTCTGTATCCCAGGAAATGGTCTATATGGCCCAGACTTTTCAGAGTCATGACGGGACCACGCTGATACTGAGAGCCTCTATGCCCCTCGTGTTGCTTCAGAATTTTCTGCGCAGTTTTTATATCCAGTTAGTGTTGAGTATCCTTTTCATTAGTAGTTTCGGTCTTGTGTTTGTACTCTTTGTGGTAAACCGAATCCGGGAACCTATAGAATCCTTAGTTGATGTGGCTCGCGAATATGGTCGGGGCAATTTGTACAAAAAATCATCGGTCAACATTCCTCAAGAACTGGCTATCCTGAGTGAAACCATGTCGGGAATGGCAGGGCAGCTCCAGCAGAAAATTGATGAAAGCATGGGGAGGCAAAAAGAACTGGAGGCCATTTTATCCGGCATGATGGAAGGGGTTATTTTCCTGAACCGAGACATGGTGATTACCCAGCTGAACCGGAGCGCCAAACGGATCCTTAACCTGGCCGAAACAGAGCGCTGCATAGGGAAGTCGCTGCTTGAGGTGGTGAGGATTACCGAACTTCGGGATTTAGTAGAACGGGTCTACCGGACGGGAGAAAAAGAAGAGACGGTGATACAGCCCATGACTATGGCACCTCAAACCTTACAGATCTATGGGGCCCTGGTTCCAGAACAAAAGGGGTGCATTCTGGTGCTCCATGACATAAGCCGGCTCATGAAACTGGAACAGATCCGGCGAGATTTTGTGGCTAATGTGTCCCACGAGCTTAAAACGCCGATTACGGCTATTAAGGGTTATATTGAGGCCCTTCAGGACGGGGCCCTGGAAGAGCCTGAACGGGCCCGGCGCTTTTTGGAAATTGCTGCTGCCCATACAAACCGGCTTGAGCTCATTGTAGAGGACCTCCTATCCCTCGCCCGGCTTGAAGCCCAGGAAGGCAAAAACCTGGAAAAACAAGCGGTCAACCTCTATGGCCTTTTGGAGAACACCCGGCAGGCCTGCCAGTACCTAGCGGAAGAAAAGCAAATACGAGTGCTGCTGGAGGGGCCAAAGGACCTTATCATACAGGCCAACGATGCCATATTAGAACAGGCTTTCATCAACTTAGTAGACAATGCATTAAAGTATTCTGAGCCACACACAGAGGTTCGCATTCTGATCGAACCGGCTGGGGACAAGGTTCAGATTGATGTAATTGACCAAGGCCGTGGCATTCCCGCCAAAGACCTAGACCGGATTTTTGAACGGTTTTACCGGGTCGATAAGGGCAGGAGCAGGGCTGCGGGAGGAACGGGGCTCGGCCTTTCCATAGTCAAACATGTGGTATCACTCCACAACGGCGAAGTGCGGGTAGAAAGCCGCGAAGGGGTCGGATCCACCTTTACGGTCATCCTCCCCCTGACTTAGGTTTATTGGTCTATTGGCGCCACCCAATAGGAAACAGAGCTTTCTCCTTCCCCTGAATAAAATTATCCAGGGGAAGCTGTTCGACCGACTCAGGCCAATCGCAGGGAAGTTTCCCCGTGCTCAGGACCTTTCCGGTAAGTACGTCGGCCACACCGGCCCCCTCAGAGCCCGGCAGCCAAGCGGCCACAATAGCATCGCAGGAACGGGCAGTTTGGTCTAGAATGACTGGCCGGCCGCTCAGGATGACAAGAATAACATGCTTAAAAAGTTTCCGGGCTTTCTGAATTGCTTCCAGTTCCCGAGGCGGCAGACTGAGCTCGGCCGAGTCGCCCTTGCCTTCCGCATAGGGTAGTTCTCCCACAACCACAACACAGGTCGCTCCTGGGTCAGTTTTTTCAAAGTCTGCCGCTGCATCGTACGTTATATTGCTATTCGGGAGCAGTTCCTTAAGGCCGCCTAAAATAGTGGTGCCCTGGGTTATCGGCCCCGGAGAACCCTGCCAGCTTATTGTCCAGCCGCCGCACTGAATGCCCATGTTATCGGCCCCAAAGCCTGCAACATAGAGGGTCTTTTTTCCAAGCTGCTCACCATTAAGCGGAAGAACTCCATTGTTTTTTAGCACCACGACGCTTTTTGCCACCGCTTCCCGGGCTAAAGCAAGATGTTCAGCGGACCGGACTATGCTGCGTTCAGCCTGGCCAGCAGATTGGGCTGCATCAAATAAGCCCATTTCAAATTTGACCCGCAGAATCCGGCGCACCGCATCATCGATTCGATCCATGGGGATCTGCTTCTGTGTCACCAGTTGGGTCATAGTATTGATGAACCGGTTAGCATCATAGGGAACCATGACCATATCAATCCCCGCATTAATGGCCTTTGCGACAGCCTTGGAATAGTCTGGATCTACCTGGTCAATGCCGCCCCAGTCCGACACGACAAAGCCGCTAAAACCCCACTGTTGTTTGAGCACCGTAGTAATGAGCTCCTTATGGGCGTGCATTTTAAGTCCGTTCATGCTGGAAAAAGAAACCATCACCGTACGAACCTGTGATTCTAAGGCTTTTTGGTAGGGCGGAAAAAGAACATCCTTAAGGTACTGTTCGTCCGCAGCCGTATCTCCCTGATCAATTTTATAGTTGTCGGTCCGAGAGGTCCCCCAGCGGGTGCCGCCATCTCCGATAAAATGTTTGGCCGTTGCAATGGGTTTTATATGTACTGCTTGGCCCCCAGCTTTAAAACTATCCTGAAGTCCTTCCTGAAAACCCTGTATATAGGCGCTGCCCAGCCGGGAAACGAGGCCGCTATCCTGACCAAAGGACTCGTAAAAACGGCCCCAGCGAGGGTCCCGGCCCACGGCAATGCAGGGAGCAAAATTCCAGTAGATGCCGGTGGCTGCCATTTCTGCCGCCGTTGCAGCACCAATTCTGCGGACTAAATCCGGGTCATCTGCAGCCCCAAGACCAATATTGTGGGGGAAAATTGTGGCATCCTTAAGGTTGTTGTGGCCATGAACCGCATCGATACCATACAAAAGGGGTATCTGCAGGCGGGTATTGCGGGCTTCTTCCTGATACTGGGCAAGCATCTGCTGCCACGCAGCAATAGTATTTGGGGAAGGCGCACCGCCGCCGCCGCTTAAGACGCTTCCCAGCTTATAGCGGCTAATATCTCCTGCTCTCAGGCTTCCCCGTTCTATCTGGGTCATTTGCCCGATTTTCTCCTCGAGGCTCATCCGCGAAAGGAGGTCTTCCACCCGTTTTTCGATAGATATGGAAGGATTTTTATAGGGAGCATTTGCCGGAACAGCGCCTTGTGAACGGGATGGAACAGTACAGGCAGCAATAAAAAAGACGCCTATAACGGCAGTCATAACGCCCGTATATTTCTTGAATTTTTTCATAAAAGACTCCGTAGGAGGATAATTCTCCGTAGTTGGATAACTACTTCGCAGGAGGATAATCCTCCTGGTAGCTATTGTCCTGCCCCGCTATGGTATTGTCAAGCTCATAGGTGATTTTGGTAGACCTCAAGCAGAAAATTATAGTATGATGGAGGCCCATGAATAACATAACATTTGAGCTGCACCCCGAATTGGCGGCGGACCTCAGGCAGCAAGGGGCGGATATTGAACGCACCCTTAAAATTCTCTCAATCCTTTCAGAACATAAACAGACCGGAACCGAGATGGGTCCGGTGAGTCTCCCTAAAGAGGGGGATGCAAGAATTACGGACCTGGAACAGCTTGAGACTTTTGTCATATCAAAAAACGAAGCAGAGGCTTTCTTTACTAAATTCTCCATCCCCCCTTCGTTTGTTTCAAGGATCAATTTCGATGGCACGTCCTATAGATTAAACAAATCGAATCTCCGTAGGCTTGGAATTTACCTTTACCCGTACACAGCCTATGGGGTCCTGAACGGTGGGTCCGCGACAACCTACGGGGACAGTAAAAAAAACGAAGCCCTGTCTCCAGCTGCCTTTTCGCTGCTGCGGGAGGATTTTCTTGCCCAGGCAGAACAGTGCAAAAGCAGTCCTAAGGGTATCACCAGCGCTTTTTTCGGGGCTGATGGAAGCCCGGGGCCG
>JAIWNU010000163.1 GCA_020216655.1 Treponema sp.
CTTATATCCTGGATATCAAGGCCCCGGGCTGCAAGGTCGCTCGTGACCAATACCCGGACACGGCCGGAACGGAAATCGTCCATGGCCTTTTTCCGGCTTTGTTTGTCCATATCTCCATAGAGTCCTGCGGCGGCAATTTTATGAAATTGGAGCTGGGACACCACGTTGCCGATCTGACCATTGATATTGTAAAAGACCAGCGCTTTTTTCGGATTTGTCGCTGCGATAAAAGAGCGAAGAGTAGCGATTTTTTTTCTTCCTTCAGCGAACAGGGCCCAATGTTCAATGTTTTTTTGGAGGACCTCCCGGTCTTCTACTGTAATTTCAAGGGCTCTTTCTTTTAAGAAGTTTTTAAGACGCTGCTTTGCCTTGTCTCCGATAGTAGCCGAACAAGCTATGGTTTGTCTTTCCTGGGGAAGCAGGGTCGTAAATTCCCTTGTCTCCTCATACAAATCATCGGCCACAAGTCTGTCTGCTTCATCGAGTACCAGAAACCGAACCTGTTTTAGAGAAAGCTTACCCATCCGAGCAAGCTGACCTATACGGCCGATATTACCGATTACTATAAGAGGTTTATCCTTTTTGATGTTTTCAATTTGCCGGCTGATATTTGCTCCGCCCATGAGGAGCGCTGCCTTAAGGGGACTCCCTTCCAAGAGAAAATCGGTTTCCTTTTTTATCTGTGCACAGAGTTCGTAGGTGGGTCCGCAAATCACAAGCCATGGCCCGGTCCGTTTTACTGTCCCTTGTTCAATAAGGCTGTCCATCAGGTTTTGTAAAAGCGGAAGCAGGTATGCAAAGGTTTTTCCTGTTCCTGTGGCGGACTGGAAAAGACAATCTTCTCCAGCATGTAATACCGGAATGACCCGTTCTTGAATGACTGTTGGTGTTTTAATTCCACGGACCTGTAGTCGTTCAAGAAAAATCGGCGCGATTCCAAGCTGTTCGAATGAGGTAATCATAATCTCCTTAGCGCTTCCGGAATTCTTCATATAAACTAATCATGGAATCTATAAAACGATCCACTGAGTAGTTTCGAGAAATTTCTTCCGATTTTTTACCCATAGTTACTCGTTTCTCTTTGTCAGAAAGCACCTCTACTGCTTTTTCCCAAAGCTGTTTGTCATTTTCCAGAGCCCAGCCATTTTCTCCATTCTTTACCATGTCGTCGATACTGGGATCTGCTGCAGCCACAACCGGTAATCCCGATGCCATTGCTTCGATAAAGGTAATAGGATGAACTTCACTATGAGATGCGCTCATAAAGAGATCTGCAGCAGCATAGACAATTTTAATTTCTGCAGGCCACCGAAGATATCCGGTAAATATTGTTTCTTTGGATACCCCAAGTTCATAAGCGTAGGCTTCTAGCTCATGCCGATCAGGACCATCTCCGACGATCATAAGCCGAGCATTGGGCCTTCTTTGAACTATTTCTTTAAAGTTTAGTAGTAAAGTATTAATGTTTTTTTCTGTCGCTAGACGGCCTACAAAAACAATTAACTCATTTTCGTTTGTAATATTAAATCGACTTCGCAAAACTTGAGCCGCTTTTATTATTTCATCAGACCGTTCATAAAAAGTGCTCAAATCTATTCCATTAGGTATTATCCGCACCGGTTTTTTATATCCATTGTTAACAAGGTAATCTCTAATTTTCTTTGAAGGCGCAATAACACAGTCTTCATTTCTTAATACTATGTTAAGTAATCCAGGTACTTTACCTTTTAACAAAGGCTCCAACAGCGGAAGATAATAGAGATAATCTTCATAATAGGTATGTAATGTATGTACCGAAGGTATATGTAATTTTTTTTGTACCGCTTGGGCTGCGATATGAAGACTAAACTCTGAATGGCTATGAATTATATCAAGATTAAGGTCTCGAGCTATTTTAACTACCTGGGGCTCAAAAAAGAAGCCTATCCGGTGCTGGGGTTCATTGGGAAATTTTATTGACGGAATTCGGTAGACTCCATCTTCTGGCTTCGCATCAGGATGTTGTACAGTGAAAACAAAAACTTGATGACCGCGCTTTTCAAGCTCAGTTTTTAATGTTCTCACCACAGTAACTACACCATTAACCTGGGGGGGGTAAGTATCGCTAAATAAACCAATACGCATAATAACCTCTTTCATATAAAGAATTAAAAAATTAAACCTATTTCTCCTTATCAACCCGTTCATTATGCAATTTTTTTAAAATTTAGTCGAGCTTTCTTTTATGACTCCCTTTGCCAGTATATTTACCCATGCTACAATAGCTTTAATCATAATAAAGATAAACAAGGAGGATCGTTATGATCAGTATTATTATGCTGGTGTGCTTTTTTGCCTTGATGACTGGCATAGGCCTGTGGGGCATGGGAAAAACACGGACCCTTGGTGATTTTTTTCTAGGCGGCCGTACCATGGGGCCCTGGATTTCCGCTATTGCCTATGGAACATCCTATTTTTCTGCGGTCCTCTTTATCGGTTTTGCGGGGAAACAGGGCTGGCTTTTTGGTCTTAACGCCCTCTGGATAGCCCTGGGCAACAGCCTCATCGGGGCTATGGGAGCCTGGCTTGTTCTGGCAAAACGGACCCGCCGGATGACCCAAAACCTCGATACCATGACGATGCCGGAGTTCCTCCAGGAGCGATACGGTGCTAAGCACTTAAAACCCCTCGCAGCGGCTATCATTTTCTTTTTTCTGCTTCCCTATTCTGCCTCGGTGTTTAAAGGTCTGGGCCATCTTTTCGAGGCAGTATTCCATATTTCCTACGATGTGGCGCTCCTCCTGATGATAGGTTTTACAGGGATTTATCTTGTGCTGGGTGGCTATTTTGCTATTGCAATGACGGACCTGATCCAGGGAGCGGTCATGTTTATTGGCGCCATCGCCATGGTTATGATTGTTTATGCCCGGGGCGGCGGTTTTGTGGCAACCCTTAAGCAGATTGCACAGAATTACCAGAACCATATACCCTCTGCTGCCCAACCATCGGTGTTGACCATCCTGTCCGTCGTATTTATGACCAGCTTCGGTCCCTGGGCACTCCCCCAGATGGTGCAGAAGTTTTATGCAATTAAGGATGAACTCATGATAAAACGGGCTACAGTAGTTACCACCGTTTTTTCAGCAGTCATTGGTTTTTCCGCTTACCTGGTTGGCACCAGCGCCCATGTTTTTTTCACCCCCGACAAGCTGCCGAAGACCGCAAGCGGTGCCATCAACTTTGATTCTATCGTACCGATACTGCTTACCCAGCTTTTGCCTGAGCTGCTTTTGGCAGTCATTTTGCTTCTTGTTCTTTCCGCTTCTATGTCCACCCTTTCTTCGCTGGTGCTGGTATCTTCCTCCTCGGTAGCCATAGACCTCTATCCGGGCCGTATCGAAACTGAGTCTGGCAAGGACAAATCCATTGCCATGATGCGTTTCCTTTCTGCCCTCTTTGTCATCGTTTCCTATTTTATATCCCGCTATCAGTTTGATGTAATTGTAACCCTCATGTCCCTTTCCTGGGGCGCCGTAGCCGGTTCCTTCGGTGCTGCCTTTATTTACGGCCTCTTTTGGAAAGGTGCTACCAAAGCCGGTGCTTATGCAGGACTCCTCAGCGGTCTCATTACGGAAATTTTCTTCTTTTATCTCTTAGGTCCCGCCCAATCTCCCCTCGCAGCAAGTCTTGCGATGTTGGTTCCCTTTGTAGTAGTTCCCTTGGTTTCGATCTTTACTCCAAAAACAGATAAAATTGTGCTCGACAGGGCTTATAAAGGCCTGTAAAGTGGTTGTATGGAAGAACTAGCCTTACTTGGTGATGAAGCGGTTGCTCTGGGGGCCATACATGCCGGTCTTACCGCAGCCTATGGATACCCGGGCACCCCATCAACTGAAATTATGGAACGGCTTATTGCCGAATATGAAGCGGGCGGCCCCAAAGCCGCATGGTGTACTAACGAAAAGACTGCCCTGGAGGCTGCCCTGGGAGTATCCTTTGCGGGCCGCCGCGCCATGGTGACCATGAAACATGTGGGGCTCAATGTCGCTGCGGACCCCTTTGTAAACGGGGCCCTTCTAGGTATTAAGGGTGGGCTCGTCATTGCCGTGGCGGACGACCCGGGAATGCACAGTTCTCAAAATGAGCAGGATTCCCGCTTTTATGCATCCTTTGCCCTGGTCCCCTGTTTAGAACCCCGAACCCAGCAGGAAGCCTATGACATGACCCGTGAGGCCTTTGATATTTCCGAAACCTTTCATGTTCCCGTCGTTTTGCGGCTCGTGACCCGTCTTTCCCACGCCCGCTCCGGCGTGCGTGTTGCCCCAAGCCGCGGCCAAAATCCCCTGTTCAAGGCGGATAAACGTGAATGGATGCTTCTTCCCGCCTACGCACGCCGTCGCTATGCCTCACTGCTTGAGCGGCAGGGGGCAATAAAAGCCTGGGCAGAACAACATCCGCAAAACCGTCTGGAACTAGAAAACCGGGACTCAAAACGGGTTGTTATTACCACAGGTCTCGGGGGTAATTATTATGAAGAAAACCTTGAGGAACTGGATAGTTTTCTTAAATCTAAGGGCTTAAGGATTCCAGCCCGTCTCCATATCGCAGCCTATCCGGTGCCCCAGGCTTTGGTTCGCCGGCTTTGCGAAGGGGCGGAAGAAGTGCTTGTTATCGAAGAAGGCCAAAGCCTTGTAGAGGAGAGGCTCCGAGGCCTGCTGCCTCAAGAGATTCGCATTCATGGAAAAATGGATGGTACACTCCCTTCTTCGGGAGAACTGGACCCCGATGTGGTGCGCCCCGCTTTAGGGCTTCCCCCGCGGCCCAGTCTTGTCGTGGATGCCTTACAAGACGGCAGCTTTAAGCTTCCCGGCAGGCCTCCCCAGCTCTGCGCAGGCTGCCCCCATGGGGACAGTTACAATACTATCCGCCGTGCCGTGGAAGGCCTAGAATCGGTGGCTATCACCTCTGATATTGGCTGTTATGCCCTGGGAGCCACCCCTCCCTATGATGTACCTGAAACCATCGTTTGTATGGGAGCCTCAGTGAACATGGCAAAGGGAGCCGCCGATGCGGGCATACAGCATGCAATCGGCGTTATCGGTGACTCAACCTTTCTCCATTCGGGAATTACGCCTCTTATTGACGCAATTGCTTCAAAGACACCCATGACCCTTGTCATCCTTGACAACTCAATCGTTGCCATGACGGGATGCCAGGAGACCATGCTCCCCTCAGAGAATTTGGGAAAACTTGTCTTGGGGCTCGGGCTTGACCCGGCGCACCTTCTTGAACTGGAAGCTAAGGCCTCAAAACTAGAGCCTAATGCGGAACTGCTGCGGAAAGAAATTTTATACCGCGGTGTATCGGTAGTCATTTTTAAGCGGGAATGTATCGAGGCAATTAAAAAAAGGCAGAAACTCGAATCTGCCAAAAAGGCCCATCCTGCATGTGAAGACCGGGGAGGTGAGGCATGAAACGGGATATTATCCTGGCTGGTGTGGGAGGGCAGGGCATCCTTTCGGTGGCAGCCATCATAGCAAAGGCCGCGGTAGATCAGCACCTTTCTGTGCGCCAGTCGGAAGTACACGGTATGTCCCAGCGAGGCGGGGCGGTATTAGCCCATCTTCGCCTCAGCGACGGTCCTATTTATTCGGATCTGGTTCCTAAAGGCGGAGCGGATCTTATCATCTCCATGGAACCCCTGGAAAGCCTCCGCTACCTAGCCTGGCTAAAACCGGAAGGGACCCTGGTGAGCGCCGCGGAACCTTTCATCAATATAAGTGATTACCCCGGCTTGGAACAAATACAGAAAATCATTCGGTCCCTCCCCCGGGCTTACCTTGTGGAAACCCAGGGTTTAGCCAAGGAAGCAGGGCTCGCGAGGGCGGCGAACATGGTCCTTATCGGCGCTGCAAGCCCCTATCTTCCCATTCCGGCTCCTGCTATGGAAGGAACTATTTGCGAGCTTTTTGCCGCCAAAGAACCGGCTGTTATCGATGCAAACATCAGGGCTTTCAGACTTGGCAGAAAAGTCTCGGAATCTTAGAAAAGGTACAATTATGAATAGGGTAATAGATTATCAATATTGGGATAAGGAGACAGAAACCTTGCCCAGGGATGAGCTGGAAGCGCTCCAGCTAAAACTCCTCAGAGAGACTGTAGACAGGGCGCTCAGAACGCCCTTTTACAAAGAAAGGCTTGAAACGGCCGGTATACGAAGCGGTGGGGATATAAAAACGCTCCGTGATCTTTCACGGATCCCCTTTACAACCAAACAGGATCTGCGGGATGCCTTTCCCAAGGGGATGCTTGCGGTAGAACGCAGCGACATTGTCAGGCTCCATGCATCAAGTGGCACCACCGGAACACCCACGACCATTTATTTTACTAAAAAGGACCTGGAACGCTGGGCATCCTATGTGGCCCGCTGTATATACGGCACCGGCTGCAATCGGGATGATGTGTTCCAAAACATGATTACCTACGGGCTTTTTACCGGAGGCTTAGGTTTGCACTACGGGGCTGAAATGGTCGGGATGCTTGTTATTCCTTCGGGGCCAGGCAATACGGGCCGGCAGTTTAAGATGATGAAGGACCACCGGACGACCGTGGTTCATGCAACGCCAAGTTTTATGCTCCATTTGCATTCCAAAATGGAAGATGAAGGCTACTCCCTCTCTGATATTGCGCTCCGCAAGGCCTTTGCCGGTGCCGAACCCTATTCGGAGGATACCCGGCGGCGAATCGAAGAACTCTGGAACATCGATGTGTACAATTCCTACGGACTTTCCGAAATGAACGGCCCCGGGGTCGCCTTTGAGTGCCAGCATAAGGATGGAATGCACCTTTGGGAGGACGGCTACATCGCTGAAATCGTAGACCCCGAAACCCTGGAACCGGTGCCGGAGGGAGAAACGGGCGAACTCGTGCTTACCATTCTCTGCAGGGAAGCCATGCCGATGCTCCGCTACAGGACAAGGGATCTTACCTCCTTTTATACCGATCCCTGTCCCTGTGGCAGAACCCATAGGCGAATCAGGCGAATCAAGGGCCGAACCGACGATATGCTCATCATCAATGGGGTCAATGTATTTCCCAGCCAGATAGAAGAAGTCATCATGGGTATACAGGAAGTAGGAAACAACTATCTAATCCAGGTTGATAAGGATGGAGCTCTGGACCGGCTCACGGTAAAAACTGAGGTGGGACCGAATATCTTTATGGATGACACCAGGCCCCTCAATGCCCTTAAGGAGCGGATCCGCCACGCCTTGCAGACCACTATTTCTATCAATCCCCGGGTGGAACTCCACGAACCGGGGGCCTTGCCGGTTTCTGAGGGCAAGGCTAAGCGGGTTGTTGATACTCGGCCAAAGGATGTGTAATCATGATTTTTAATCCCGAATATGAATCGATGGATCCAACAGTACGGGAAAAACTTCAGTTTGCCCGGCTCAAGAACCTGGTAGAAAAGGTATACCAGGATGTGTCCTTTTATAAAAAAAAGATGGACGCAGCAGGTGTGTCCCCAAAGGATATTACCTGTCTCGTCGATATTGCCAAGCTCCCCTTTACCACCAAGGATGACCTGCGGGAAACCTTTCCCTACGGGCTCCTTGCCTGTCCAGAGGCGGAAATAGAAGAAATCCACATGTCCAGCGGCACTACCGGAGTGCCGGTGGTGGATGCCTATACCCGCAAGGATGTGGATACCTGGGAAGAAGCCATGGCCCGCACATTGGCAGGGGCCGGGGCCACAAGAAACGATACGGTCCAAAACTGCTACGGTTATGGACTCTTTACGGGAGGCCTTGGGGTCCATTACGGCGCCAAGCGTCTCGGGGCAAACATTATCCCCATGTCTTCGGGGAACACCCAAAAACAGCTTATGGTCATGCAGGCCTTCGGCTCTACTATTCTCACCTGTACGCCATCCTATGCACTGTATATGGCCGAAGAAGCTGCCGAATCGGGGATCGATGTAAAGGCCATGAAGCTCAGGGCAGGCTGCTTTGGTGCCGAACCCTGGAGCGAAAACATGCGCAAGGAGATCGAGGCTAAATACGGTATCGATGCCTATGATATCTACGGCCTCACGGAGATTACCGGGCCTGGTGTTGCCTTTGAATGCGAAGCTAAAAACGGCCTCCACATTAACGAAGATTTCTTTTATCCTGAAATCATAGATCCCGCTACCGGAAAAGTGCTTCCGGATGGTGAAAAGGGAGAACTGGTCTTTACTACCTTGGTAAAGGAGGGAACGCCCCTTATACGGTATAGGACCCGGGATGTTACCTTCCTTCGCAGAGAATCCTGTTCCTGTGGACGGACCACGGTAAAGATGAACCGGCTTTTCGGCCGCACCGATGATATGCTTATTATCCGAGGGGTGAATGTGTTCCCCAGCCAGATTGAGCATGCCCTCATCGAAATTGAAGGGACCGATCCTCACTATCTCATCATAGTAGATCGTGGACCGAGCCATCTGGATGAAGTAGAATTACAGGTGGAGGTTAAGAAAGAACTCTTTGGAGACGAAACGAAGAGTCTTGAATCCCTTAAAACCAAGATAGAAAATGTTATGAAGTCCAAACTGGGTATAGCATTGCGGGTTAAACTGGTGGAACCGAAAACTATCGAACGTTCCATCGGTAAGGCAAAACGGGTCATAGACAGGCGGACCCTGTAGGAGGTAGATATGCAGATTAGGCAAATATCGGTTTTTCTTGAGAATACGGCCGGCCGCCTCGCGGAGGTTACGAAGGTTCTTGCCAATGCGAAGGTGAATATCAGGGCCATATCTATTGCAGATACGGCAGACTTTGGCATCTTAAGGCTTATTGTGGACCAGGTAGACACCGCCATGGAAGCCCTCTCCAAGGCAGGTCTTACCGCCCGAACTACCGATGTGCTCGCAGTAGAAATAGATGACAAGCCGGGAAGTCTTGCAAAGGTTATGGAACTCTTTCAGTCTACAAAGGTAAACATTGAATACCTTTATGCATCTCTGGAGGGATCTCCCGGAAAGGCGGTTGTAATCTTTAAGGTAGAAGACATACAGCATGGCCTCCGTATAGTTCAGGAACATGGACTATCGGTACTGGAAAAATTTTAAAAAAAGCATAGAATAGTTTTCTATGAAAATACTTATGACAACCAGCGAAGCGGTGCCCTTCGCAAAAACCGGAGGGCTCGCAGATGCTGTTTCAGCTCTCGCTATCGCCCTTTCAAAACTTGGTCATGATGTTCGCCTTGTGCTACCACGGTATTACGCAATTTCTCGGGACAAGCTATCTAAGCTGGAAGGTCCCCTGGGGGTGCCCGTTGGTTATGGTGAAGAATGGTGTGCCGTTTATGAGGCGCCGCTTCCCGGTTCGGATGAAAAGAATCCAGTCCGTGTGTATTTTTTGGATCATGAAGGTTTTTTCGGCCGGGATGGTGTCTATGGGACTCCTTTTGAACCCGATTTTTCAGATAATCCTCGCCGCTTCACCTTTTTAAGCCGCGGAGCCTTCCAACTTTGCAGAAAACTTGCGTGGTACCCTGACATAATGCATGCCCATGACTGGCCTACAGCTCTTGTGCCGGTATACCTCAGATATAGAGAGCGGCAGAATGAATTTTCCCATACGGCATCGGTCTTTACGATACACAACCTTGGTTATCAAGGTGTCTACAGCAAGGATTTTTATCCCTATACCCAGTTAGGCTGGGATTTGTTTGTACAAGCGGGTTTCGATGATTGGGACCGAATGAACCTCCTTAAGGCAGGGCTGACCAGCGCCGACTTCCTTACTACCGTTTCGCCCACCTATGCGGAGGAGACAAAGACTCAGGCCTATGGATTCAGGTTGGACGGTGTCCTACGCCAGCGTGCATCAGACTATGTGGGTATATTAAACGGTATCGACACCGATGTATGGAATCCAGAAAAGGATCCCTATATACCGGAACACTATAGTTATAAAAATTTGGAAGGAAAAAAGGCCGCAAAAGCCGCACTCCAGAAAGAATATGGTCTTCCGGTGGATCTTGGAATTCCCGTGATTGGAATGGTGACAAGACTCACCGAACAAAAGGGTATCGGCGAGCTCTTTGGTCCGGCCTATGGCTCCGCCTGGTCTATTTGCCATGACATGAAACTGCAATTTGTATTATTAGGTTCCGGCGAAAAATGGTGCGAGCAGGAGGTTCGCAGCTTAAGCAGCCAGCTTCCTAATTTTAAGGTGCAGATTGGATACTCCGAACGGCTGAGCCACCTTATCGAAGCGGGGAGCGATTTCTTCCTTATGCCAAGCCGCTACGAACCCTGCGGCCTTAACCAAATGTATTCCCTGGCCTATGGAACGCCTCCCATTGTGCATCGTACCGGAGGTCTTGCAGACACGGTAGAAAACTACAACCAGGATACTGGAGAGGGAACAGGTTTCATGTTCGATGACCTAACCCCGCGGTCTATATATGATACAGTTGGATGGGCTCTCTGGGCTTATTATAACCGCCATGAACATATTGTAGCCATGAGAAAGCGGGGGATGCAGAAAAACTTTTCATGGGAACAGTCAGCAAGAAAATATATAGAAGTATACGAAAAAACCCTCGCACGTTTTAAGTAAACAATTGGGGGATGTCCAATAAGTATTCGTGGACATCCCCTTTTTTTATTTGATGAAATTGGCTTATTGGCCTTTCTTTTCTGTGAGGTCCTTGCTGTTAAGAACTAAGGGTGATCCGTCGAGTCTCTGGGTGAGAAGGGTTTCCCCATAGAAGAGTACTGAAGCAAAGGGGTGTACTTCGACTGCAGATTTGCTTTGCAGCTGCAAATTCGGATCAAAGCGGGCGAGGTATAATTTACCAGCCGTATTTGCTAGAGCATACAGGTCGTTTCCTTGGAGCCAGAGAAGGCTAGAAGAGCCGATGTCTACATCGCCTTGTTTGAGCATTTCGAGGCTCTTAGAGTCTATCTGGACAAGACGAACCGCTCCGGTCCCCTGGGCTTGGCCAGCGATAGCGATGATTTTATCCGCCATTATTACCATAGCCCTGCTGTTAATAGTGTTCAGTGTGGATTGCTTTAAGACTGATCCATTTGCAGGATTTACCAGTACGAGCCGGCCTAGGGCATTGGTATTCTGCAATAAGCTTATACCCAGAATCCCTTCCGGTTCGGTTTTTGCCGCCTCCTGGGCCTTAATGACCTGCTGCTGGTCCTTAGCAATCTCTGCTCGTTCGGCCTTGGCTTCCGCTTCTTTTTGCTGGGCCCGGGCCTCCGCAGCGGCAGCATCCTGTTTCTGTGCTTCCAGGGCCTGTTCTTTTTGTGCTATAGCCTGCTCTTGGGCTTTTATAGCC
>JAIWNU010000164.1 GCA_020216655.1 Treponema sp.
ATTTGGTTTCCTTAGCCTTGTTATCAGCGGCTTTTTTCTCCTGAGCCTTAGTAATAGCTTCTTGAATGTAAGAAGAGGCCTGTTCTTCGGTGAACTTGAGTTTCTTGCTCTCCATATTGTCCTTAAAGCCCTGCATAAACGCGTTATAATCCAGTTCAATACCCGTATCTTTCACACTTTTGCCGAGGGCCATACCTACTGCATAGCTGATATCCGCCTTGGAAGCTGGTTTTGTAGCAGTAGCATCCTTAGATGTATCTGCATTACCTTTTGCATTGCAGGCGAATAACACTGTGGAAGCCAAAAGAAGCGATAAGACTGTCTTTTTCATACAAAATATTCCATATTAATGAGTTTTCAGGTTCCAGGCACCTGAAGGCCCTGAAAGAGGGTCCGTACCAGCATACAGAGAAATAATAAAAGCCGCAAGAGGATAGTCCTCGTACCACCAATCAACGACTCGTCATTTATGAAAACCTCAGCTTAGGATTCTGATAGGGTAAAGGTAAGTTTTGCGACCGTTTCTTTCACCTGAATACCTGCCCGTTTAATTGTAAAATTGGCACCAATCTGCTTTGCCATCAGTTGGACTACCTGTAACCCAAAACCAGTCGGTGTTTGCTTATCACTAGGCTCAGGGTACTTACCTCCACTATCGATGACTAGAATCGTGACATCCAGGCCATTCTTTTCTGCACTGATACGTATGGTACCTGTTTCACCGGCTTTAAAAGCATACTTAAATGCATTGGTCAAAAGCTCATTAACAATAATGCCAAGAGAAAAGAGAATACGGGCATTAAGTACGATTGGTTCAAGACATTTCTCAACCTTAATGTAGGGATCACTTGGAAACATGGCAACTAATTTATCAATAAGAGGAGACAGATAATCATTAAGGGGCATTTCATTGGCCCCATCGGATCGATAAAGCAGGTCATAAAGAACAGACATACTCTGTACCCGGTTCCTTGCTTCTAACAGTGCAGCCTTTGCGGCTCCGTCCTGGACTATATCCGATTGCAGAGAAAGTAAGCCAGCGATAACGCTCATGTTGTTTTTAACCCGATGGTGAACTTCCCGTAAAAGGAGGTTTTTTTCTTCCAAAAGCTGCTGCACTTTTTTTTCAGATGCTCGCAGGCTTGTTATATCATGGAGCAAAAAAAGAGTACCCAGGATTCTGGATCGGCTGTCTGCAATTTTTTTTACCGAAAGATCAAAGACCTTATTTTCACCCTGAATGGTGAGTTCCACATCCCGCTGGCCAGAACCTAATTTGGCCTGGGCATCAAAAAAATCTTTCCACGGAGTAGGTAAAAAATCGTTGGGTACACCAACATAATTATGCGGATTCAATCCGATAGCCTGGAGGGCTGCGGGGTTGCAATCTACAATTTGAGCTTGATTATCAAAAACGACCACCAGATCAGAAATGTGTTCCAGCACCGTGGAACGAGCAATCGGCACAAAACCAAAGAGGCGGTATTTCATAAGCGCTACAAGATAAGCTCCACCGGTAAAAACAATGGTGCTGGCTGCGAAATTGTATCCCTTTATAGGAGTGATATTGTTGGTAAATAATATTTCCACCAAAATAGGAATAAGAATGCCAATGATCAACAGTATAGTAGATTGTGGTTTGAGCGCCCGGTCCCTTAAAGAAATGAACATAATCAACAGGGATGAAAGAATGACTACCGCATTGTAAATGTTGCTCAGTGTAAAGATCGGGCCCGTTGTATAGTACAGGATTGGAATAACCCCTGAAGTATCTAGAGTGAAATTATAACGGAAGAGGTGATGCCAGGGACTTGTCATGGAAGCTATAATTGAGATGATTGGAATACTGAGAACCAGAATTACATTCCGTAAGGTAATCCAGCGTTCCTTACCGCTATATTCCAAAGCCATGTACAGAATTGCGGGAGCCATGAGCCGGGAGGGAATATACATGGCCATGGAAAGAAAAAGCCGAAGCGGATACCACACGGTAATAATTGATAATCCATATAAAGCAATCCACCCTGCACCGACCCACATCATTAAAATAAAGGGCCTGGAAGCTGGTGTTTCCGGATACTTTTGCACATACAGCGCAATAATAATGCAAAGCACCGTGGCAATAATTAAGGGCCAAATGTAGGGTGTATACACAAACATACAATTAGTTTGACATTCTTTATTGGTTTCGTCAATCTTTTTCTCTAATACCTCCATCGAGTATAAGCCGTTCCAGGAGTTCCATAGACAATTCACCAGTATCGTGTACCTTTATATCAGCCCTATTCAAATTGTGACCGACTCCAATAGCTTTCATACCCGCCGCCTTTATTGCATCAATACCAACCTGGGCATCTTCTATACCTATACAATCATGTGGCGATACCTTAGCCAACTCTGCGGCCCTTAAAAATAGTTCAGGATCCGGCTTTCCACAGCAGACCGTATCAGGGTCCACAATACCTTCGAAATAGGTACCAGGCACAGGACCAAGTCCTAATTGTTCAATAATTCTCGGCGCATTCCTGCTGGCGGAAGCAATAATCCGTTTTATACCCTTCTTACCCAGTTCAAGAAGCAAATTCTGAACACCACTCAGAATGTCCTGGGGCCCAAGCTTATCCAATAGCTTCATATAATAAGCGTTCTTTCGTTCTGCAAGCTCATGTTTTTCTTGATGCGAAAGCCGGATACTGTTGTGGTGGAGGATAATTTCTAAGGAGCCCAACCGTGAAACACCTTTTAGCGCTTCGTTCAGTTTCTCGTCAAAAGCCCAGCCGTGTTCATCCGCCAGCTGCTTCCAAGCGGCATAATGCAACCTGGCCGTATCGGTTATAACGCCATCCAGATCAAAAACAACAGCCCGTAAGACCGGTTTGAGCGAGACCGTCACCGAATCACCTTCAAACAGGGTAATACGCTGGTTTCGATGCAAGAAGGTAAGGGACTGTGGGTTATCAGAATGTTCGCGGGATTGCTGACCCGCACTATTTTGGCCAGCGGGCTTTAACAAGCTATACTGTACTGCATGACGACCTAAATCTACTTTTAGGGTTCGGCCTTCGATCTGTAACGAGAATATAAGTCGTTTCCACTGGGACGGAAGCCTCGGATTAAAGGAATAGCAGACATCACCGTTTCTTTGCCGCCGGTCCCGGAAACCGGCAAATCCATAGATAACAGAGAGCCAGCTACCGGCCATAGCAGCGGTATGGATACCATCACTACTGTTGCCATGCACATCATCTAAATCCATCCGAACTGTTTTTAGGAAATACTCATAAGCCTTTTCCGAGTCGCCGATTTCAGCGGCCATAATACTTTGAATACAGTGGGAAAGAGATGAATCTCCGGTGGTCAGCTTCTCATAGAAGCGGTAATTCCGGATTTTTTCTGCAAGGCTAAATTGTTCAGAAAGCAAAAATTGGGCTAGAACTAAATCAGGCTGTTTTAGCACCTGGTGCCGGTAAATAACTAGGGGGTGAAAATGAAGCAATAACGGATATTTTTCCCGGGGAGTATTCTCGAAGGGCCAGGGTTCCTTTGCCATAAAGGAATCATCCTGAGGATAAATTCCAGTTTTTGGATCAAAAGGAACGTACATAGCCTCTGCGGCTCGTTTCCAGAGATCCATTTCAGATTCATCAAGATTAAGCCTTACAAGCAAGGCCTTATAGTCGGCAGGGGCTTCCTGCTTCATGAGTCCCAGTGTATCCAGGGCAAAGCGGAGATTGTTACGAGCCATGAGATTTGTATATGCATTGTTGTTCACCAGGGCGGTGTATTCATCGGGCCCCGTTACACAGTCAATGCGGAATAGGCCATCGGCGCCGAAATGGCCCAGGGACAACCAAAGTCGGGCCGTTTCAACCGCCACATCCGCAGCCCTATGGAAAAGGAACTTCCGGTCCCCCGATGCCTGGCAGTATTTTTCTATGGCATACACAATATCCGCATTAATATGATACTGGGCGGTGCCTGCAGGATAATAGGCGCTGGTTTCTTCCCCATCGATGGTACGCCAGGGAAAGAGGGCCCCCTTTTCAGCCATAACCTGGGCACGCTTACGGGCCCTATCCAAAATGGAATACCGATATTCAAGAAGGCTCCGGGCAATTTCTGGCTGTGTATAGGTAAAGAGGGGACACACATAAATTTCTGTATCCCAGAAATAATGGCCCTCGTAGCCCTCGCCGGTGAGCCCTTTAGCTGCAATACTGGTCCGACCATCCCGTCCAGAAGATTGAAGTATATGGAATATGTTAAATCGGAGGGCCTGCTGAATTTCTGGATCCCCTTCTATTTGCACATCCGCAGTAGCCCAGAAGGCCTTTAAGAATTCATGCTGTTCCTGAACGAGAACGGAAAAACCTGCTTGAAAGGCCGCATCCAACAACGATTCATTTTGTTTTTCTAAAGCTTCAATCTCCGAGGATGAGCCGTGAGTATAAGAAAAGTATTTATAGAATGTACAAGATTCACCGACCTTCATAGTCCCCACCCAGCTATGTTGGACGGATTTATCGGAAGCTTCATAAGAAAGTGATAATTTATCTTGGGGAATCACTGCATAGCGAAGGGAGAGTACCGTCGTCAGTGCGCTCTTGTGGGTCCCCACGGTTAGGCGAGCCCGATCCCGATCAGCCTCCAGCGATATAACCTTGTAGGGGTGCTGGGAAAATTTAGAACCAACCCGGGGATCTTTTTCTGCCTTACGGTTAGACGCAAGAGCTTCCAGCGGACTTTCGAGCCTTACAGAAACGGGCATTCCGCCAGGACTATTTAATAGGGTACATTGATACTCGAGGGCACCGATCGTATTCCGGACAAAGCTCACAAGCCGCCGGCTCTTAAGCCCTATGCGGCATCCATTGGGAAGCAAGGCTTCCACATTGCGGACCAGAAGCCCCTCTTTCATATCAAGGCATCGGTTATAAGAAAAAATCTGTACCGTATCCAGTCGGAATTCTTCATTGTTTACAAAGAGCCGCACCTGTTTTGGATCCGGCAAGTTAAGAATCGTCTCATGGTTTTCCGCATAGCCATAGGCAATTTCTCCATAGACAATCGGTTCTTTTTCAAAAAAGCCATTAATATAGGTTCCCCGGTGAAATGCCGGCTGCGGTTCATCAAAATCGCCCCGTAGTCCCAGGTGTCCATTTGCTAGGGTAAAAAGCGTTTCATCCTTTCCAAGGCTTTGCTTATTCCATTTTCTTTCTATTATTTTCCATTCCTGTATTTCAGTGCTGCTCATGATGTATACTCCTGCAAGAATCTCTTTGTGCTAATACGGTTGGTAAAATGATACGGTGCATTTCTGTTTCCTGTTGCACCGCAGACGGTGAAAGTATTTGCCGCAAAACAAGCCGGGCAGCGGCCTCGCCGAGCCCTGCAGCAGGCTGGGTTACGGTTGTAAGCGGCGGATTTAAATATCGGGAAAGGTAGTCATCGTCAAAACCGGCGAGGGATATATCGCCGGGAATATCAAGCCCCGCATCCTGAATAGCCTGCATGGCGCCATAGGCCACCACATCGTTTCCTGCAAAAACTGCTGTGGGCCTGTCTGCCAGGTCAAGCAATTCCCGCATAGCCCGGTAGCCTGAAGCTTCGGTAAAATCGGCAATACGAATGTATTCGTCGTGAATGGGAAGATCAGCGGTCTCAAGGGCTGCTTTGTATCCTGCAAGCCGATGCGCTGCGGCATAATAGCTCACCGGCGCATGGACAATCATTGCGATTTTCTTATGCCCCAGCGAAATTAAATATTCAGCCATCTCTCTTGCCGCAGCGATATTATCAATATCTACCTGAGGTATACGAAGCTCTTGAATAGACCCGATAACAACAAGGGGAATACCCGCTCGTTCCAGATCAGCTATACCGGGGTCATTGGTATGGGTGTTGATGAGTATCACCCCGTCGAGGGCTTGGGACCGGACTAGTTCAACATAGTTAGTCTGGGATTGCCGCAAAGGTTGTAAGACCAACCGACACCGGTTTTTGTTGAACACCAGAGCCATCCCATCAATAAGGCGGATAATATAGGCATCGGTAAAGATCGAGCTTGAGTGGCTGATAAAAAAGCCAATAGTGAAATGGGTGCGGCGGGCTACGCTCACCGCATCCTCATCGGGCACATATTCCAATGCACTGGCCGCCTGGAGAACCCGCTGTCGTGTAGCTTCGCTGATATGCTTACCAGGTGTATTGTTCAAAATGAACGACACCGTTGTCCGAGACACACCGGCCAGCTTTGCCACATCGGATGCCGAAACCATACGCTTTTTCATCTGCCCTCTATCCTTTTGCTCTTATTTTTGCTTTTAAGGTTTTATTCTTTGACCGAACCGGCAAGAACACCTTTAACAAAATATTGCTGTAATCCAAAGAAGACCACAAGGGGCAGAGCCATGGATATAAAGGCCGCTGCGGTCAGATATTCCCAGCCACCGCCATAGGAATTGACCAAGTTACCAATAGTAACCGTCATCGGGGCGACGTCAGGGGTACCGCCCAGATACACAAGGGCGATAAGAAGGTCATTCCACACCCACATAAACTGGAAAATTGCCAGCGATGAAATGGCGGGAATAGAGGTTGGCACTATCAGTTTGAGGAATATCAATGGATGGGAAGCCCCGTCGATCTCGGCGGATTCTATCATGGAAGGAGGCAATTGGGCGATAAAATTCCGCAATAGATATACCGCAAAGGGAAGTCCATAGGCTGTATGGGCAAGCCAAATACCGGTAAAACTCCCTGTAAGCCCCAGACTGTTAAATATACGCAGCACCGGGATCATGGTCATTTGGAGAGGCACTACAATGAGCGCCACCACGAGCAGAAAGAGGGTCTTTCTTAAGGGGAAACGCATCCACGCAAAAGCATAGGCTGCCGCAGCGGCAATAAAGATCGGAATCACTGTTGAAGGAACTGCAATGAGTAAACTGTTAATAAAACTCCTGCCCATGTTTCCCTGGGATATTACATGCTTATAGTTATCCAAAGTAAAAGCAAAGGGGCTCTTCAAAGCCTCCCACCAGCCACTTATAGCTATAAGATTTTTCGGCCGAAAGGAGCTGATAAAAAGCCCGACCGAAGGGACCATCCAGACTATGCATGCAAGGATAAGCACAAGGTGAAGCGGAATTGCAGACAGGGCTTTGTGATACTGAGCTTTTAGGGAATTGATTTTTTTACTCATGGGAAGCCTCCGCATTAAATCGTTTTATATTGATGACCATGACAGGAATTATGGCCACGAGGAGCAGTGTTGCGATCGCACTTGCCCTGCCATAATTACGATAATTGAACATTTCCTTGTACATGCGGTTTGCGATAACCTCGGTACCAAGGTTACCATTGGTCATCACATATACGATGTCAAAGACTTTCAGAACATTTATGATAAGGGTGGTTGCTACCACCGTAATCGTCGGGAGTAATAAGGGAAGGATAATTTTAATAAATATGGTGAACTCCCCTGCCCCGTCCATACGTGCCGCCTCCAAAAGGTCTTCGCTGATTCCCTTGAGTCCCGCTGAAAGGATCACCATGGCAAAACCGGTCCACATCCAGATACCAACCACGATGAGAGCAATGTTATTGGTGGAACGGTCAAAAAGCCATGCCTTTGGTTCAAAAGCAGGATTTATTACAGAAAGAACAGCATTCACCGTACCAATTTGCGGGGAGCCAGCAGGGCGATATTCATACATAAATTTCCAGATAACACCGGCTGCGACAAAAGAAATGGCCATGGGCAAAAAAATAAAGGCCTTTGCAACAGACTCATATCGGACCCGGTCGGCCAGGAGTGCAATCAAAAGGCCAAAGAAGAGACAAAAGAGAGTAAACAGTACCAGCCATAACACATTATTTCGGAGCACCACCAGCATGTTGGCATCAGTAAATATATATAAGTAATTAGCAAAGCCTACAAAATTAGCTGACTTGGCATCTAAAAAACTGAGATATACCGTATTCGCAGCCGGATATACCAAAAATACGACAAGGAGAGAAAGGGCCGGAAGCAACCAAAGCCAAGGCCGAAGAGAACCAGATATTTTTCGAGGTGTGCGGGAAACCACTAGCTCGGTTACCACAAGGTATGACCATATAAGAACTGGAATAATCCCTATTGCCAGGATAGCTATTAAAAAATAGTTTACATGCATGCTGTTCCGCCTTATGCTCTGTGATTACAACTAACAAGCCGGAACTACACAGTTCCGGCTTGAAGAACTGATTTTTCTATCTATTATTTATATGCTTCCTTGCGGACCTTTTCGAGACCGGCCAGAATGGAATCCAGGTTTTTCGGACTTTCAATATAGCTCACCACGGCGGACCAGAAAGCCGCATTCATTTCAGGCTTCATCATGTCAGAAGCGTCGAATACAACAATCTCAGCCTTATTCATGATGTCAGCAGCCCGTTTGGTAAGAGCATCTGGATAGAATACAAGAGAAACATTCTTGTTGGTAGCCAAGGCTCCCGTACCGGCTGCCCAATAGGCCTGAGCTTCTGCACTCGCCAGGTAATTTACAAAGGCGCGGACTTCTGGGGTATTCTTAAATACACCGATAACATCCGCTGCACCTTCTACTGCCTTAGCATATTTTGCTTCGATGCTGGGGAAGGCCACAAAATCAAAGTCTTCAACAGGCTTCAGGCTCGGGAACTGGTTCATAATAAAGCTCTGGATAAAACTAGCCTGATGATGGAACAATGCTTTGGGAGGATTGCTAAAGAGCGGTTCATGGGCATTACCAAAGTTGGTTGAATTAACATATTTTGAACCGCCGTAAATCATTTTAGAATCCGCAATAATCTGGCCCCAAATCTCCCATGCTTTCCGTACTTCAGGGCTGGTCCAAGCCAGCTTACCCTCGTACCATTCCTTGTACTTTTCGGGACCATTCACACGCAGGAAAATGTTCTCGAGCCAGTCAGTTCCAACCCAGCCGGATGCAGCACCGCTTTCTACACCAATCGCCCAAGGAGCAAGTCCCTTATCAATCGCCTGCTTGGAATAGTTCATCATATCATTCCAGGTCCAGGTATTGGTAGGCGGATTCACACCAGCGGCCTTAAATGTTTTGGGATTGTACCATACAAGACCTTTGATGGCCGCTTTTGTAAAGATACCATAGAGTTTGCCATCTACGGTTCCCAGATCCTTCCAGCCAGCAGAATAGTTCTTGTTAAATTCGTTCATATCAAGAATTTGAGCCAGATCTACAAGTTTTCCAGTCTTGGCGAGTTCTACCAGCTTACCGGGACCGGGAAGCCCCGCTACATCGGGGGGATTTCCCGCCTCAACCCGGGTTGTAATGACCGCATCCAAATCCCGCGTTGCTTCGAGTTCTACTTTAATACCAGTCCGTTCTTCGAAGGGTTTAACCATTGCACGGAATACTTCCGCTTCCTGGCCGCCCCATACGGCTAAAAAGTTGATGGTTTTTTGGCCACCGCTGCCAGATGCGTCCTTTTCGGTGCTGCCAGCGGCGAATACGAGACCAAACACCGCAAGTGCCATGACGAGTGTCATTGCGAGCTTTTTCATAGGTACCTCCATTTGTCCAATTTGTATGTTCTTTGCGTTACTAACGCTTGTTAGTAACACTATAAACCCACTTTTTAGAAAATGCAAGAAGAATTTTTTAGAAAAAGAGCCAATCCTTCCCGCCTTTTTCCCGGACTTATTGATTTAACAATCCTGGATAAATGCCTAAATACCGAGCTAATGCGGCAGCACTTTTGCTTGATGTTCTCGCCAGATCCAATGTATTACGCTACAGCGCCTCCTGATACGTCCTTAGCTGCTTTTACATATGCTCGACATCCTATAAAATTCAGAGAGGCATCTCCTCTTGTCCACTAAATCGGGGAAAATCCAGTTTTGAGCCCTCTTTTTTAATTTACTTACTGTTTTAGCTTTAGTAGAAGTGCCGGACTACTGGAAAGGGAAGCGGGTGTAAGATAGAGCAATGTTAAAAATAGAGAATTTGGTGTTTTTTTACATTTTCTTGCTAGATAAATATTTAAAAAATGTGTTGACAATTTTTTTTTTTTTGAATTTACATTTTTTGTAATCTTGTCCAGGGCCCAGGACAAAAAGTTACTTTAGGAGGGATATATGGAAATGAGAAAGATTGACCTGGAAGAGCTTGAAGTTATTGAGGAATCCACCGACAATGCCTGGGGGGTTGTTTGTGGGATCGCTTGTAGTGGCTATGGCTGTGGTTTATGGTGCAATGGCAATTGGTGTTGGTAGATTTAAAGAGGATAAATAATTAGGAGGAACTCTGTATGGAATTAAAGAAAATAAATTTGGATGATCTAACTTTTATTGAAGAAACCATTGAAAATGCTAATTGGGGATGGTTTTGTTCAGTCGGGATGGTTTGTGGTGGTGGTTGTTTTGGTGGTTTTTGTATTGGATAATTAAATAAGAAGTGGCCGGACTAAAGTCCGGTCAATATAATCTCATAAGGTTTAACAAGAAATGAAAAGAATATGGGTAAAAACAGCCTTCGTTTTATTTTTTATTGTAATTAAGATTCCGGCGCAAGAAGTGATAGCAAGGTCAAAGATAACGAGTTTCCCAGGTACAGAAGCAAGTGGTATTCTTATAGTTAATACTACACCATTAGTAAAAGACGATTTTATTATTTTGCCGGGGACAAAGGTTTCATATGGAGGCTTTGCTCGTACTGATGTAATTCGAGTTATTAATAAATGGGACGGTTCTGTTGTTTGGGAGCGATTTATAGGAGAGCTTATAAATGATTATCATCTTATTGGGGATCGCTATTTGTCAAGCAAGTTGTCACCTGATTACCCGACCTTCTGATGAATAAAACGCTTAGTATCGTGGGAGGGATTCAAGTAAACGAC
>JAIWNU010000165.1 GCA_020216655.1 Treponema sp.
ACTTAAAAATACCCATGTACTCGATCTATTTAATCCTAAACCACCAGTGCAGGACACAAAAACCGAACCTGTTCAGTCACCGTCTCAGACTAAAGAACCCTCTCCAGAGAATCAAAAACCCCAGAGTGAAATCGAAAATAATTCGACACCTACAAAAATCACCCAGGATACACGGAAAACGCAGGATACGCAGCCTGTTCAAAAACCATCTGCCCCGTCGTCATCCCAACCCCAGAGCACTTCTCAGAATGGGCCAAAAACTATAGCCCCGACCGCAACCAAACCAGAAAAGGTTCCTCAAACGCCTCAAACGGTAGAACGATCCCTCTATTTTATGAAGCTTGCCGAAGACGGTTCGCTAGTGCGTACCAAAGTAACAAGAGCCATAAAAACAAGCGATAGTCCTCTGCTCGATGCAATCCAGAACCTGCTATCTGGCCCAACTGACTTGGAGAAAAAACGAGGGCTTATCAGCCTCATTCCGCCGGGGAGTAAAATTCTTTCTGCCACCGTAAAAGATGGAATTGCCTATCTCAATTTTAACGATGCGTTCCAGTTCAATTCCTATGGAGTGGAAGGTTATACCGCCCAGCTTAAACAGCTTGTCTGGACTGCTACCGAATTTACGACAGTACGGGCCGTACAGATTTTGATAGAAAACAAAAATCCTGTATATTTAGGCGGTGAAGGTATCCGGATCGACAAACCTCTTACAAGGGAATCTTTTTAGTAAGATTGATTGATTCGCTCAATTGACCTGGCTAAGCCTGTTTGTGTATCAATTTCCACACAGATCCCATGAATTGTGGCTTTGCCCACGGCAAGTTCCATCTTGATAGGAACCTGTGTCTTGTTGCGGTTTAGGCAAATTGCAGTATCCATGCCAATAACGCTTTCATCCACACCGGTCATTCCAAGATCGGTAATATAAGCAGTCCCTTTTGGCAGTATCCGCTGGTCTGCGGTCTGTACATGGGTATGGGTACCTGCAACAACAGCCACACGTCCATCGGCATATAGTCCCAGAGCTTCCTTTTCTTGGGGAGATTCGGCATGGAAGTCTACAATATAAAAAACAGGGCTTTCGCCCTTCTGGGAAGCGAGATAAGTATCAAGGGTGCGAAAAGGACAATCGATAGGGGTCATATACTCTCTGCCCTGCAGATTAATAACAACCCAGTTTATCCCATTTTTTTCTTTTGCTGCACAGCCTTTGCCGGGTAAAGGCCCCGGATAGTTGCCAGGGCGGAGCACCGATGTATTGGCGTCCAGAATTGGCCAAAAATCCCGTTTTTCCCATACATGATTACCGGTGGTCACCATATCGGCTCCCGCTTCAAGCAGGGCCTTTAGGGCGGTTTCGGTTAAACCAAAACCGCCTGCAGCATTTTCCCCGTTTACAACCACAAAGTCAGCAGCATACAATTCAATGAGGGAAGCAAGCCCCCGGCTCACTGCCTCGACGCCTGCTTCCCCAACCACGTCACCTAACATAATAAGGCGAACTGAGTCTTTGTTATTATCGGGCATATTCAATGATACGGGTTTCCCGGATAATGGTTACCTTGATACGCCCCGGATACTGAAGATCTGTTTCAATTTTCTTCGCAATCTGCTTGGCGAGCTCCTTGGACTGTTCGTCGTTAACCGCTTCATGGTTTACGAGTATCCGGAGTTCCCGGCCAGCCTGTATTGCATAGGCCTTATCGACACCGGAGAAACTCTCCGCAATGTTTTCCAGGTTTTCAAGCCGTTTAATGTAGTTGTCCAGCGTTTCCCGCCGGGCACCGGGCCGTGCAGCCGAAATCGCATCTGCGATCTGAACTATCACCGATTCTATACAAGAGGGCTCCACATCGTTGTGGTGGCTTCCAATCGCATTGATAACCCGCGGATCCTCTCCCAATTTGCGGGCAATATCCATACCAATCTCAGCATGATTGAGGTCCGAATCGGATTCCACGCCCTTTCCGATGTCATGGAGCAGGGCTCCCCGTTTTGCGATCTCGCGGTTCGCACCGATTTCGGCGGCCAGCATACCCGCAATAATTGCCACCTCTTTGGAGTGATACAGTACATTTTGGCCGTAGCTGGTACGGAAATAGAGCCGCCCCAGGGTTTTTATGGCCTCCTGGTTCATGTTGTGGAGACCCAAATCAAAGAGAACCTTTTCGCCCTCTTCAAAAATTTTCTGCGAAATTTCCCGGGAAACCTTCTGAACCACTTCTTCAATCCGGGCAGGATGGATGCGGCCGTCGGTAATGAGCCGTTCCAGGGCAACCTTTGCAATTTCCCGCCGCACTGGATCAAAACAGGAAATAACCACCGCCTCTGGAGTATCATCGATAATGACATCCACCCCAGTCAGGGTCTCCAGGGTCCTGATATTCCTGCCTTCCCGGCCGATGATACGGCCCTTCATTTCATCATTGGGCAGGGATACGGTGGTAACCGTTACTTCGCCCGTAACTTCCGTGGCAAGCCGCTGGATAGTGGTGATAAGAATATCCCGGGCCTTTTTCTCCGCTGCAAGATTAGCTTCCTGCTCAATCTTGTTCAGAAGAGACTGGGCATCGTGCTTCGCCTCATTTTCGAGACTCTGAATAATGATTGCCTTTGCTTCTTCCTGGGATAGTCCGGAAATCCGTTCTAATTCAGCCCGGTACTTTTCTTCCTGGGCTTCCAAAGCCTTTTCACGTTCCTGCAGGACCCTGTCCCGTTCCGCAAGCCCCTGTTCTAGCTTCTCAATCTGGGCAACCTTTTTATCGATTGCCTCTTCTTTCTGCATGACACGACGTTCGTATCGCTGCAGCTCTACCCTGCGTTCCCGAGTCTCCCTCTCCTGCTGGTTCCGTTCGCGAATAAGTTGTTCTTTTGCTTCAAGAAGGATCTCCTTCTTCTTTGCTTCAGCTTCTTTTATCGCATCCTGTTTAATGCGCTCGGCGCGTTGCTCCGACGCCGTAAGTTGGAATCTGGCATACAGCCATCTTATGGTCCAGCCTAAGGTTAACCCGGCAAGAGGGAGGATTATATATAATCCCATAATTTACCCCTTACCGTAAAATACACTTATTATGAAATTATAACGAAGGGCAAACAATTGTCAAGTAAATACTTATACACAAGACTGTATATTTATGCATTTTTTATGAATACGACAACGCTAAAAATGACCGACATTTGAAATTAATCCGACTCACATACGGAATTCGCTTCCCAGATAGACCCGGCGGGCAAGCTCATCCTGCAGAATAGTTTCCCGGTCCCCCTGAGCTACGATAGTTCCTTCGTTGATAATATAGGCATGGGTGGTTATTTCCAGAGTATCCCGCACATTATGGTCAGTAATGAGAACACCGATGCCCTTCAGGGCAAGCTGACGGATTATGAGCTTAATTTCATACACCGCAATAGGGTCAATGCCGGCAAAGGGTTCATCGAGCAAGAGGAACTTGGGAGCGGTGGCTAAAGCTCGGGCAATCTCCGTTCGGCGCCGTTCACCGCCAGAAAGGGTGTATCCAGGCTGTTTCCGCAATCGGGCAATCCCGAATTCCTCCATCAGCTCTTCCGCATATTGTTTTTTTTCTGTCTTTGTGAGGTTTTTCCTGCTCTCTAAAATTGCCCAGATATTTTCTTCTACCGTAAGTTTTCTAAATATTGATGATTCCTGAGGGAGATAGGCGATGCCCGCGCGGGACCGCTGATACATAGGTTTATGGGTTATATCCTGCTGGTTCAGCAGCACGACCCCTGCATTGGGTCGATAAAAGCCCACAATGATATAAAACACCGTCGTCTTTCCGGCCCCATTCGGGCCCAGAAGCCCGACGACTTCTCCATTTTTCATCGAAAAGTCTACACCGCGGACAACCTCTTTTCGGCCAAAGCGTTTGTGTAAATTATGAACCACTAAATCATGGCTGGGCTCTACTTCCATCGGAAGACTTCTCCTTGCTTTTACTCTTCAAGGTTCCCCGTACCTGCCCTTCCATCACCACATCATCGGTAGCAAGATCTACCCGTATTGAATCGGAGCTGAACTCATCTCCATCCTTATACACAACAGGAGATCCGCTTAGTTCAAGTATTTTTTCCTTACGGCGGTACAATGCATACTCCGAACGGCAGACGAGCTTGTCTTTAAAAATGCGAACATTTATTTGCAGCAGGACCGTTCCCGCTTTATCGTCATACTCAATAAAACGCCCCCTGGCAATAACCTTGTTTTCCTTATCCTCCAGGGTAGAATCTCCTTCGAGACGGGCCTTTTTAAGCTCCCGGTCGTATAAAAGATTGGACGTGGTAAAACGAATCCCCTTTTGTTCATCAATCCCGATAACCGTACCGCTGCATTGGAGATAGCGATTGTCTTTACCAGAAATTTCAATTCGTTCTGCTTGGATAGTTATATTTTCCGACCATACGCGGGCGCTGCCGCTCAGAATCACCGATTCCTTTCCCGTTGCCTTAGTCCCTATCATTGTATCTGCTTGAAAACGAAACGTTTCAGCGCCGGCAAATGTATAGACAAACAGGAAAGCTAAAATAGTACAGATTGATGAACGGAGCCCCACTATTTTGTTTCCTCCTGATATGTACCGGAAACTGGACCGGCAAACGTCCAGGACCTGCTCCGGCCATCGGCACTAAAGCCTTTTCCACTTAGTATGCTGCCATCTTTGCGTTTAAGGAGCACCTGATCATTCTGCGGTCCAAACAGCTTTTTCTGGCCGTTGTTCCATTGCAGGGTGCTGGCTTCTACCGAGAGATCTTCTGAATTAACAGTGATTCTCACACCTTCTGCAAAACTGGCATCCGATGTTGCGGTCCAGAACTGAGCATAACCGGCAGAGCCTACCGCTTCGGGGCTGCTGTTTTCTTTGGAAAATTGTTCAAACCGGATATTCTGTACTTGAAGCAGGCGTTTTTGTTCAAACCGGTCAACCTGATCCGCCTGCATATGCAAAGTAATTTTGCCGTCCTTAACTCGGACATAATCTACGTCCTGCATAACCAGGTCAGGTCTTTCAGTTTCAGCTTCTGACACAGAAGAATAATCGAAGGAACAGGCGGGTGAAACGATGAGGATAGTAAGGAGTAAAACAAGATTCCGGACATACCGAGGAAGCATCCTATACATTACAGATATATCCGGAACGTTCATGGACCTTTCCGTTACTCACGGGCCTTTTTATACTGCTTTGCGGCGGCCACAAAATCTCTAAACAAGGGCTGGGGTTTTATAGGCTTTGAGGTAAACTCGGGATGGAATTGCACCCCCACACCCCAGACATGCTCGGGCCATTCAACACATTCCACGAGGCTCCCGTCGGGGGTAAAACCGCCAAGTTTGAGCCCCGATTCGACCATTTCTTTTCGGTACACGTTGGCAAACTCATACCGGTGCCGGTGACGCTCAAAAATATGGGCCTCTCCATAGGCAGCAAGCAGCTTTGATCCTTCCACGGCCACTGTCTCGCTCCGTCCAAGCCGCATGGTTCCGCCGTAATTTTTTACATCAATCTGTTCTTCCAAAAGACTTACCACAGGGTGCTTGGTTTCCTGATTAAATTCAGTGGAATCTGCATCGGCCCAGCCAAGGACATTGCGGCCCCATTCAATCACCATGATCTGCATACCAAGACAAATTCCAAAATAGGGAACCTTATGGGTACGGGCCCACTGGGCCGCCTTTACCATACCGTTAATTCCCCGCTGGCCAAAGCCTCCCGGCACAAGGATCCCATCCAGGGGGCCTCCGGATAGATCTTTTCCAAGAATTTGGTCAGGATCAGCGTCGCCTTCGAGACGGGAGGAATCTATTTTTACCAATTCAACGGCGGTTTCATTGGCAAGACCTGCATGGAAAAGGGCTTCATACACAGACTTATAGGCGTCGTGAAGATCCATGTATTTTCCCACAATACCAATACGGACCGATCCTTTTCGGGCATTAAAACGGTCCATCATAGTTCTCCAGGCAGAAAGATCTGCGTGACGACTTTCTACATTTAATTTTTTAAGGATAACCTGATCGACCTTCTGTTCATATAAGACCAGGGGTATTTCATAAATCGTGGTATTTACATCGTAGGAAGTGAAGACCGCTTCGGTTTCTACGTTAGTAAAGAGGGCAATTTTACGTCTTGTTGCTTCATCCAGCATGACCGGGGCCCGGCAGATCAAAATATCGGGCTGAATACCCTGCTCCTGCATAGCCTTTACTGAATGCTGGGTCGGCTTTGTCTTAAGCTCACCTCCGGCAACTTCGGGCAGCAGGGTCAAATGAACCGAAAGGGCGTTGGTTCTGCCCATTTCGTGAATGAGCTGCCGGGCCGCCTCCAGGAATGGAATAGACTCAATATCACCGACGGTTCCACCAATCTCTACTATAACAACATCGACATCGGGCTCTTTGCCAACCGCAAGGATCCGCCCTTTTATTTCATCAGTAATATGAGGAATGACCTGTACTGTGCGGCCCAGATAGCGGCCTTCCCGTTCTTTGCGGATAACCGCATCGTACACCTGGCCGGTCGTAATAGAATTGGCCCGTGAAAGGGGGCTCGAGGTAAAACGGGCATAGTTACCCAAATCAAGATCGGTCTCAGCCCCGTCATCGGTAACATACACCTCGCCGTGCTGATAGGGGCTCATCGTTCCAGCATCAACATTGATATAGGGATCACATTTGATCATCCGGATATTAAAGCCCCGGCACTCAAGGAGGGCTCCCAGAGAAGATGCGGCTATACCTTTACCAAGGCTCGAGCATACACCGCCAGTGACAAATATATACTTGTTCATGTATCGGCATTATGGACAGCCTCGGGCCTTTCGTCAACGGTCGGAAAAGAAAGCCTTTAGTGGCTATATGCTTTGTACCGGCTGGGAAGAATCTAGATATAAGACCTGATTGTTTCCGGAACTATACGCAATACTGTCGGGCAATTCGTTTTGGGCTGACTGCACCATCGAATTATCTAAAAAAATAGGGATATGAAGACGCAAGGCTAACACTAAGCTATCTGCAGGCCCCACTGATAGATAATGATGAAACAAACGGCCACGATATCTGAGCCGGCCATAATATCCAGAAAGATTTGAACCCCATAATTCGACAAATTCGGCAGTACAACCCTGTTCCCGTAACAGAGTAACTACCACATCATGGATACGGGGCTGAGGAGTCACAAGCGCTTCAGAGGCCATAATGATAGAACTTGCTTCGAAGGGGTTTACCGGCAAGCTGATACATGCATTATTTTGCAGTACTTTTAACAATACGAAGGGAGTGTCCCTGACCTCATCATATAAAACTGCAACAACATGGGCCTCATTGAGTTGTTTCATCATAGTTTTAACTATAGCACAAGCTTATTCAATTGACAGTTTATCAATCACTTCTTACACTTTATTTTATGAGCGATTTTCTTACCGATGCGGAATTTGAACAGTTTCGAAAACTTATTTATGAAGAAAGTGGTATTCATTTCTCGGCCACAAACCGTTCAATTCTGGAAAGCCGCATAAAAGAACAGCTTCGCGCCAACAATCTTGAACATGTTCAAGATTATTTTATAAAAGTTTCAAAAAACAAGGATGAACTCAAAGAGTTTCTGGATTCTATTACCACCAATCTTACGAGGTTTTTCCGCAACCAGGCCCATTTCGACGCCCTTGAAAAATATGTAATTCCTGAATTAATAAAGATTAAACATAATTCTGGAGACACAAGAATTAAAATATGGAGTGCCGGCTGCTCTACCGGAGAAGAACCATACACCATAGCTATGTTGATGAAAGAAGTCCTCGTACCGCCATGGAAGGCGGAGATTATTGCTAGCGATATCAGCCTTAAATCGCTCATGGTTGGCAAAGAGGGTTTCTATCAGGATGCTAAAATTGCAGGAATTCCCGACAATTATCTAAAAAAGTACTTTGACCGAGTTGAAGGCGGTTACCGTATTCACGATGATATAAAAGCGATGATTCGTTTTGACTATCATAACTTAAAATACGATTCGGGGCTTCGCGGCCTCGATGTAGTATTCTGCCGTAACGTCCTTATCTATTTTGATGAAGCAGCCCAGAAAGCTGCGGTTGAACGGTTTTGGGAAGCGATGGCACCAAAATCATTTTTATTTATCGGACATTCAGAATCCCTGTTTGGCATGAACACCCGCTTTGAATTCCTAAAAACTGAGTGGTCAACCCTCTACAGAAAATACACATGATAGGAGCACCCTTGTGGCTGACGAAATTTCAGTATTAATCGTCGATGATTCGGCCCTCATGCGGAATCTCATTTCCAGGATGATAGAAGCAACACCCGGGCTCGTCGTTGCAGACCGAGCGATGAATGGTCTCTTTGCGCTGCAAAAACTTGAACGCTGTAAACCGGATGTGATTATCCTTGACCTGGAAATGCCCCAAATGAACGGCATTGAATTTCTTAAAGAACGTAAGCGCCTCGGCATAGAAATACCTGTCATCATACTTTCTTCCATAGCACGCCGAGGGGCAGAGATTACCATGGAAGCCCTTGCTCTGGGAGCCAGCGATTTCATTATGAAACCCTCGGACACCAATCATGATGATATTCAGGCAATCAAAGAGCACCTTACGGAACTTCTTTTGGTTTACGGCTGGCAATATCGGCAAAAGGTTGGTCTAAAAGAACCCTCACCTCAGGCCTATGCAGCAGAACAATCCAAAAAGACATTTGCTCCCACTCCGCCCAAACCAGCCGCTTATGCCCCCACGGTCAAACCTGGTCCAATAGAAATCATTGCCCTTGGCATATCTACCGGAGGCCCTAATGCGCTCAGGGAGGTATTTTCAAAACTAGATAAGGATCTCCCCGCCCCTATCGTGGTTGTTCAGCACATGCCGCCGGGTTTTACCGAAGAATTCGCTAAAAGTCTCGACAAGCTCTGCCCCCTCGAAGTTAAAGAAGCCGCAGAGGGAGACATAATAAAACCGGGGCGCATCCTGATTGCCCCGGGGGATAAACATTTAGAAGTAGAAAAACGACCTCTTGCCACTATAGCCCATCTTTCAGATGCCCCGCCAGTAAACGGCCACCGACCTTCCGCTGACGTTCTCTTTGCTTCCGTAGCTAAAGAGTTCGGAAACCGGGCTATGGGTGTCATTATGACCGGCATGGGAAAGGACGGGGCTAAAGAATTAGGATCAATTCTTAAATCTGGGGGCTTGACTCTTGGCCAGGATGAAGTAACTTCTATAGTGTACGGTATGCCAAAGGTTGCTTGGGAAATGGGCCATGTTATGGAACAGGTCCCCCTATCCAAGATGGCAGAGCGGATTTGCACCTTGGCAAAGGATTACCAGGCAGGAGGTTGATATGAAAAAGGCTTATCGCTGTGATGATTGCGGTCATGAAATAGTCCAAGATGCAGGATCCCCAGTTCCGGAATGCTGCGGCGAAAAAATGAAAGAAATTCCTCTGGAAGCATGCCGTGATGCGGGTCCGGAAGCTGCTCGGCCAGGTTCAGATGATGAACCCTGCGAGGATTTTACCGGGAAACAGGCCTGACAAACTGCAAAAGCCCTCAGTAAACACAGCCTCGCCGGACGGGATTTTCTAAAATCCTCTGTTTTTATATGATGGGCTTCTATGGCCCGGAAGAAAAAACAACTTGATGTACCGTTCCTGGAGTTCGATACAGAAAAGGCCTTAAACCTTGTCTCTGGTTACTGTCGGTTTAGGCTTTCAAGGAAATCGGTCCCAAAAATAAAAAACCCCATTGCAAAATTTATTTTTATGATTTTAAAGACCCTTGTACTTTTTCACCTGGGTTTTATTTTATCCACCTCCTTATGTTTATTCATGTTTAAGTACATCAATCCTGGGGCCACCACCTTAATGCTTTATCGCAAATATCTCTATCATTGGAACCTGCAGACCCCTCGATACATTCCTTTAGTGAAAATTCCGAAATCGGTACAAACAATGACGATAAAGGTCGAAGACGGCGATTTTTATAATCACCACGGAATAATTCCTGCGGCTATTAAAAACGCATGGCAGCTAAACAAGCAATTTGGAGAGCCCATATACGGCGGTAGTACCATTACCATGCAGACAGCCCGTACCATTTTTTTAGTTCCCGAAAAGTCCTATTTTAGAAAGTATCTAGAAGCCATTATTGCCCTCGAAATGGAGGCGATATTAGGGAAAAATCGTATACTTGAGCTTTATTTTAATTACGCTGAATGGGGCAAAGGGATCTTTGGAATAGAAACTGCATGCCGTTTTTACTATAAAACAGGAGTCAGATCAATAAACACCGATCAGGCTATTAGACTTGTAACTTTGCTCTCCTCTCCTATCCGATACGGACCCTATTCTTTCCAGCGCAATGGTATATTGCGGAGCCGCTATAATTATTTGATTAAACGATTCGGAAATTAATATCCGCTCTCGTTATGGTACTTTTTCTTAAAATAAAGTATATTATATAGTGTACTTCTTGCATGCTCTTTGAACGGAATTGGATCCCCTGGTTTCTCATTTTAACGATATCAAGGAGGACCTTATGGAAACAGCTGCTCTTTTGAACGATTCTGCAATTGCCCTGACCGAAGCAAACAGACCGAACGAAGCAATTTCACTTTTCCGCAAGGCCCTCGCCATGGAGCCGGGAAACCCGCTCCTGTGGCTTAACATGGGCATTGCCCAGCAGAAAAACGGCGATTACAACGGCGCCATGGATAGCTTCTTTCATTGCCTTTCTTTCGATAGCAATCTTTCAGAAGCGTGGAATGCCCTCGGACTTATCCATTATGAACTTGAACGGTTCGAAGAGGCCGAATCATTTTATAAAAAGGCACTCCAAAAAAACAGCCGTTCACCTAAATGT
>JAIWNU010000166.1 GCA_020216655.1 Treponema sp.
GCCAGAGGTACTCCTTCTCCTAGGAAGGGCTTACCATACCCTGCGGCGCTATCCCAAGGCACTGGCCATATTCAACGATTACATTCGTCTCGCCCCTCATGCCGCGCAAGGGTACTTTTTTGCCGGCAGGACCTATCTCGCCCTCGGAATGAGCATGCATGCCCTGCCGCTTTTACGAAAAGCCCTTGCGCTCCGGCCAGATGAGCCTCAAATATTGGCCATGCTCGGTATAGCCTGCCTTAAAAGCAAGCGATCCCGAGAAGCGGTCGATTGCCTCCAAAAAGCAGTAGAACTCGCTCCAGACAACCAGCGGATTTACCGGTCCTATTTGAATGCCCTGCTTGTCCGGGGCATCAAACTTTGCCGAATCGGAGAAACCGATTTGGGCTCCCAGATGCTTCAGTTTGTCCTGAACAACGGGCTCGAAGCTCCCCTTCCCCATCTGGAACTCGGCCGGATCTATCGCGAAGCGGGTCAACTGCAGGAAGCCCTATTCCATTATACAGCCGCGTGCAGGCTTGCACCGGACGATGCGAGCATCCGCTGGTATAGGGCAAGTCTTCTCATGATGTTAAACCAACATCAGGAAGCCCTTAAAGAAATCGAAACGATACGGGATTTGGGAAGCGAGGTTCCCGAGCTTAGCTGGAATGCGGAACTCATTGAACGATTTATGATTCGGTCTTTTCTTGCCGATGGAGCCTGGAGCAGAGCTGCCAGAGCGTGCAGCCTGTGGCTCAAAAAACGGGGACCGGATCCTATGATCCACGCCATGTATGCCGAAGCGCTTCGGAATCTTGGAGACCTGGACACAGCCCAAAATCATCTTTCTAAAGCCATAGAATTAGCAGGGCAGCAGGCTGAACTCCGCTACGCTCAGCTCATGCTTGCATGGGAACGGGAAGATTGGTCAACCCTGCAAAAAACCCTCGCAATTTTGCAGCGCCTCGAGGGCGATTCATCTATCATCCAACGTTTCAAAGCCCTCGTATTAGACCATACATCAGAAAATGATAAGGAAGTCATTTCACAGCTCCAGCAAGCCATCAGAAACACAGGGCCGAGTCCTGAGCTTATGTTCGCCCTCGCCCAGCGCTATTTTCACATCGGCATGCCCGACCTGGCTGAAACTTGGTATGAAAAAACGATACAGGTCCAGCCGGACCATGAACGGGCATACCTAGGCTCAATCGCATCCCTTGAAATCTTGCTGCAGGACGGACAAACTGCAGCAGCTGATGCTTTAATACAACGGTATACAGACTATCTTGACCGCTGGCCGGACAATCGGAGCATTCGTAGAGAATATGCCCTTTTCCTGGTAAAACAGGAACGGTACGAGCTGGCGGAACAAGAATTGGAAGCCCTCTTAACATGGGATTCGGCTAACAAGACCCTGAGACGGCTTTTAGCATACATATACCGGAAAAACCGCCGTTATCGGGATGCGGCGGTGCTCCTTAAGGGTTTGCTTAAGGAGGATCCCCAAAATGTGGCTCTCTTGCTTGAGCTCGTAGGCTGTATGGATCGGTCTAACCTTAAAACATATACCTATCCAATTCTTGAGAAGGCTATAAAGCATTTTAAGCATTCTGCAGATATTGCCCTCGCCTTTGGTGATGCGGCTTACCGGGCAAAAAAAATAGAACAAGCACTCGACGCATATCGAGAAGCAGCATCCCGCGCCCCCGATGATCCCAGGCCATACCAAAGACTTGCCCTTGTGTATAGGAAACAGGGGGTCACAGAACTGGCAGATCGATATGAAATGGAAGCAAAAAACAGGGAAAAGCAAAAAAACAAGTTGCCGAATTCCCAAAAAAAACTATAATTAGGAAATGGAGGGAACAATGCCAAGCAAAGCGATGGATCTCTTTGAGGCTTACGCCCAGGACAAGCTACCAAAAGACGAGGGATATATCATATCCTCATTTTTTAGCAATACATCAGCTTATTCTAAGTATGAGATTGTGTCATATTCCGGTGTAAAGTCCATTTATTTAACCGATGAGGGGCTTACATTCCAAACCAACGGCAAAAAGCTGCATATTTTAATTGAGCCGCCCAATTATCCCCATAAGGCGATTGAGCCCTATGTGCGTTCATCCAACGAACAGATACCCCTGCGGTTCAGCGAACTGGAACAGATTGTGGCAAAAAACCAAACCAGAATCATGATTGCAAAAAAGCCGATTATTTCATTTTCTTCTTTCACCATTCTGAAGCCGACGGGCATTAATTTTGCCCTCGCGTTCTACAGCCTCCCCGATCTTTACGATACGTTAGCCATCTTCTTTGAAAAGACCTATAACAAAGAAGCGGGAGTTCCTATGGCGGATGCTAAAAAAGCGGCGCTTAAAACTGTCGAAATTGTTAAAAAAACCATGAACTTCTCAGGGGAATTCAAAGACGAGTAATGCTAGCTCGCTTAGCAAAAGCCGCTAGCCTAAAACAAAAGGCCTTTTCAGAGGTTTTACCTTCTGAAAAGGCCTTTTTTTCTCTGCACTAAACCGCGAATTTCAACTCATGGTTTAACTTGCCTGCTTCTCGATTTCGGCTTGAGCTACCGCAAGGAGTGCGATAGGAACTGAATAGGAAGAACAGGACACATAATTAAGACCCGCATCCATACAGAACCGAACATTTGCGGGATTTGCCCCATGTTCGCCGCAGAGTCCGCAGACCAGATCGGGTCTTGTCATTCTGCCCCGTTCTACCGCCATGACAATAAGTTCTTTAACCCTTGGATCCAAGGTACTAAAGGGATTTCCTTCCAGCAGATCAAAAAGCGTATAGTCAGGCATAAAGGACGTAAAGTCATCCCGCGAAATCCCCAAAGTAGTCTGGGTAAGGTCATTGGTACCAAAGCTAAAGAACTGGCCATATTTGGCGATTTCTCCGGCGCCGAGAGCTGCAGCAGGCAGCTCTATCATGGTACCGATGCGGTAGGGTACCGGTTTTTTCTGAAGCTCCGTACGAATTTCTTCCTCCACATCCACGATGCCATGGTAATTTTTGCCCTCAATCTTTTTACCAAATGCGATGAGCTTGAGTTCATTGGCATTCATTACGATCGGCACCATGATTTCTGGGAAAACTTCTATTTTTTCTTCTCGGAGCTTAAAAGCAGCCTCAAAAATAGCCTTTACCTGCATCGCATAAATTTCTGGATATGAAACTGCGATACGGCAGCCTCGATGACCTAGCATGGGGTTGAACTCGGCCAAGGACTCTATCCTTGCAAGTAATTCCGCCTTGTTTGGTTTTTTGCCCCTGGTCTTTTCAAGATAAGCCATGAAAACCGCTAGTTCATCATCGTTGTGTGGCAGGAACTCATGGAGCGGAGCATCAAGGAGCCGGATGGTAACCTCTTTGCCAGCCATAGCCTTGAAAATGCCGTAAAAATCGTCCCGCTGCATGGGCCGGAGCCGCTCAAGCACCGCAGCGCGTTCTTCGATCGAATCAGAGAGAATCATTTCTCTAAATACATTGATTCGATCCTTATGGAAAAACATGTGTTCGGTTCGGCACAGGCCAATTCCCTCGGCGCCGAAGGAAAGCGCCAGATTCGCATCCCTTGGGCTGTCTGCGTTTGCCCGAACATGGAAACCCTTTATAAATTTCTTCGCCATCGCGATATATTCTAAGAGCCCGGACTCGGTGGGATCGGGTTCTATAAGTTTTGCCTGTCCGAGATATACCGTTGGGTCTCCATAGTAGGGAACGTTGAGGGTGATATAATCCCCTTCGGAAAAACTAATATCCCCGATGGTTGCTTTCTTACCCCTTATTTTCATGGATGGTATTACGACAGAAACTTTTCCATACTGACGTGCAACAACAGAAGCATGGGCCGAATAGCCGCCTTCGCAGGAGAGAACACCCGTTGCAACCTCGATAGCCTTAACATCGTCTGCAAAGGTTGCAGGCATGACAAGAATAAAACGGTGATCCTCATTTTTCTGCAGTGCAGTTTTATGAGCTTCCAGGAGGGCGTCCGTATTAAAATAAACCCGGCCAATAGCGGCTCCCGGTGCACCAGCGATACCGCCGCTCCATTTTGGAAGCCCCTTGATTGCCGCGGTATCAATAATCGGGTGAAGTATTTCATTAAGCCGCGGCGGCTGAATCGCCTTAACCGCATACGCCTCATCTATGATTTTCCGTTTTGCTAAATCTAAAAGGAGCTTAATATCCGCCTGGGTCGATTTCTGATCCACCGGACGCTGTTCAATAAGCCATAATTTTCCCTTTTCGACGGTGAACCGGATCTGCCGTATTTCCTTAAAGCGATCTTCCAGGGTCCAGGCAATATTCTGAAGCTGCTTGAGATGTTCAGCACCGATTTTTTCAATTTCCTGTCCCGTAGCCCCAATTTCATTAAATTTTTCCCGGTAAAACTCTCCCTGGAGCTTTTTTTCTCCCGTTACAATGTTTCTGCTATAAAACGCACCAGAACAAGAATCCTTCCCATAGTTCCCATACACCATAGGTTGAACCATGAGGGCCGTATCATTATCGTTTTGGCTATCCAAGGCCAGTAATTTGGAAAGCTCCCTAAGGGTAATCATTAACTGTCCATCGGCGGATTCAAAAAATTCTGAGGGTACATAGGGCGCATAAAAATCCATGTACTCAAGAGCAGACTTTTCAGGATGGTCCGAGTCAATTTCCTTATTCAGTTTAGCAAGGAGGTCTTTGTAAAGTTTCAGCTTTTCCTGGTCTTCCTGTAAAGCCGCTATCTGTTCTTCAATTTTAAGGATTCCCCGAACCATGAACAGTACTTCGTGGGCCGCAAAGGTGTCCCCAACCCACTTTGCGAATCCGGGAATGACTGAGCGAACGAGGCCAAAATTATGCAAAGCAGGATAATTCGAAACAGCCAGATTGGAGGATACAACGATCTTAAGAAGCATCGGATTTTCTGGATCACCAAATCGTTTCCCCACAATGGAAGCACATTTTTCGAGCAGGGTTTTTACATCCTTTTTTATATCCACCGTGTCCAACTGCGATGCGAGGAGTGTATTTATAATAAACCCGGGGAGTATCGGGAACCCCAGCTCTGCAAATTCGTTCGCCTGCCTTCCGCGGATTCCAAGCAATTCTCCGTCCACCTTCTTAGGTATTACATCCGTGGAACTAAAAAAATGTATGCGGTTATCCATCTTAACCTCCTGGACTAGAACAGCTTGAGCACAGTACTGACAGGACCTTTAAGGAAGGCTTCAAACTGGGGACTAGCACCTTGCATTAAATATCTTTGCAATTTAGCCACATCCTTAATATCCTTGCCGGCCACAGCAAACTGGATGGTGCTGCCGTGTTTTACCTTTCCCCATTTGAACAGCGAATTTATATTGATAATCCGCTCGCCTTCATAATAAATATAGACTTCCAAACCAGGGTATTTTGTCTTGTAACTTTCTATAATTCGTTTCCATGCCTCTACGTTTCCGTTATGAAACAGTTCATTCCGTACAACGACTGAATACATGGGAGTCATTCGCATACCTGCTTTTTGGCTTGAAGCGCTTGAAACATCAGCAGGTATCTTTTCGGCCTTTGCTGCCACTTTTTCTTTTGCTGGCTGCTTTGCCGCTTTTTTCGTTACTGATTTACCACTTTCTTTTGCGATAGCTGCTTTTTTCTCAGGCTTCGCAGGCTTTACAGAAAATTCACCCTTGTATAGCTCCTCGGGAATTTTCACCTTCTGTCCCTGGAACAGGGACAACGCAAGGTCAGCCGCTTTTTGACAAAGTTCATCAGTTGGTTTTCCCATCTTGCCTGCAAAGACAACTAAAAGTTCGTGTTTTTTAAACGGTCCAATTGATGCAAGACTTTCTTTTTGTTTAGGATTAGCAACCTGAACACCCATATCAGGGTGATAATAAGCTACAACTAGGTCCACCGCTTTCCAGCGAGAAAATTCGTCTGCTAAGGACGATAGGTCTTCAATAGCCGCAGTAAGATTTGCTGAAGCGGTCTTGTATCCCATTTTATCGACCAGAAGCATCCGTAAAATTACCGGTCGTTGTTCGTTTGAGAGTTCTTCTCCTTCCGCTTCTTCCAATAGGTCTGCTAAGTTTTTATTTGCCGAAATTAAATCGATAATGGATAAGGTTTTTTTTATATGCCGCACCGCAGTATTAAAACCAGCCCTGGTGGATAAAATATCCAAAGACCCCATATTATTTGCCATACCAGCCTCCTAGAAAAAACGCCCCCGTTTTTCGGGGGCGTCATCATGTAGCCGTAAGGGATTAGACTTCCTTTAGGCCGTCGCTGCCGGCCGAACGGGCTTTACGTCCCCGTTTTGCGGACTTCTCATCTACAACACCTTTGGCTGCTCTTCCGCGGCCCCTGGAAGCTTTGGGCTCTGCCTTAACTGTTTCTGGAATAAGGTTGTTATTTTCCTCTGCATTCAGCATATCCAGATAGGCTTTGCCGGGATCAAGAGCTGCAGGACCTTCTGCTGTGGATTCAGCAAAGGACTGGGCAATATCCTGACGAACCGTAGAGCGGCGGCGGCTGAAGGATGCAAATGCAGCATCCTGGAAGCCCTTGGAAACACCATGGAGGAATTCGTTCAGCACGTTTGCCATACCATCCAGTGTGGCCTTTTTGCGTTTGATCGACGTAATATCCACATCAAGGAGCAGACCGGGCTGGATATGATAAGGATTAATCATATAGTCAAACCGGTTGAATTCCTTTTCGAGGAAGTTAAGCCGCTCTTCCATGACACGCCGCTGGATAGGATACTGGTATCCATACATGGACTTCATTTTTTCCCGCATCAGGATAAGCTTGTGCCGCAGCTTGTCCTTTTCGTACAGATAGGTGCGGTTCATCCGCTCAACTTCTGTTTCAGCGGGCTTAATAAAGGAAATTTCGTCCCATACCTTGGCAATATCCTCATACAGCGGATCGCCGGTCCGTTCCTTAATGTTCTTCCGGATCTTTTTCTTGTAAATCTTAGCCAAATCGGCAAAATCGGTAACCCGGGTAAGGAACTTGGAATCTTCATAAATCATGTCCAGAACATCCCACAGGTGCTGGACTTCAGTCTCAAAGCTCTTTACCTGTACATCATAGGCCTTGCGCTCTTCAATCAACTGGGCATTGTCATAATAGCGCATGCGGATCTGGTACCGTTCATCGGGGAGGTTAGCCACATCGGTATCCTCATATTCCCGGATGATGAGCTCGCGGGCATTCTTGAGGTTTTCGATGTACTGATAGCCCATTTTGGAGGTATCCAGAATGGAGGTAATCGAGTTAATAGCCGTATTAAAGCCCCGGTTGCGGATATTTTCCATATCCACAATCTTTTTAATATTTTCACGGATATTGAGCTGATCAAAGGAAGCGGGGTCAATTTCTGCCCGAAGGTCATTAATCCGCTCCATCAAGGCTTTGGCGATGATCGTATAGCGCTTGGATTTGGGATCCTCGACTTTGTCATCGGTATAGTTTTCCACCTTGTTTATTTTGGCGAAAATGATTTCGCTATCCGAAAGCTCATCTAAGCCCTGGTCTATCCGCTCATCTTTCAGTTTTTCGATTTCCTTATCGATGGTATCGATAATGTGCTTAGAAATCAGGTCCTTAATGAGGTATTCCACGGTTACCTGGTAGTGGAATATGGGGCTGATAAGCTCAGAATCCAGGATGTTAACGGAAAGTTTAACATCCGCAACAGTCTTGGGCTTTACGATATTGTCTTTGAAAGCACACTTAACAACCGAATAGGCATTTTCGCCCCGAATAAAGGCACCCACATCGGTTTTCTGCCGGAGCAGGCTGTTCGTGAGGTTTTCAAGGTCATTAACACCCCGCTGGATATGGCCCTGCAGGTGTCCGTACATGTTCACAATGGATTTTTCAATTTCGCCGGTGTTGAACTTGTCGGCACCGCCTACCTGGTCCAGAAGGTCCGCAATTTCTTTGGGGGTATACCGAGCAAGGACCTTGGTTTCTTCCTTATCGATATAGTTCCGGATCTTTTTGACCATTTCATCTTCAGCGGTAACCATGTACCGGTTGAACATGTTCTGGTAATTCTGGTTGAAGTAGTTATAAAGCTTTTCCTTTAAACCACCCATAACATCCAGCCGTTCCAGAACTTCTTTAGGAAGTTTAGCCTGGAGATGGTGGAGTACTTTATTCGTTTCCTCTTCGAGGAGTTGGTTCACTTCCTTTTGCTGGTCCCGGTATTCCTGGGCTAGCGAGTTCCGTGAACCTACAGCACTCGGCTTCTCGGGATGAAATACATTCGGGCTCTTGGGCAGGTCAATGGCTCCCATAATCCTGACTCCTTGTTTAACGGTGATTCCGTTTGATTACTGTACTTACTCCTATAGATTATCAACATTGCGGTAAAAATGTAAAGCGTTTTTTATTTTTTTGTGCCATCTTTACGCAATAATGTGTTAAAGTAAGGGTATATGAGAAGTATAATGCATGTTCGGCCAATGTGGATACTTTTTTTTACCATCCTCTTTACAGGAAATACCGCTTTCGGCGAAGATTTTCGGAAAGGGCTCATCGATTTGTACCTTCTTATAGATACAAGTGCATCGATTTCTGCCCATTATGGTGAGGCCATTTCCTGGGTCCGCAGGACGGTTTTGGATGAAATACTCCAAAAGGATGACACAGTTACCATTATCAGTGCTGGCTCATCGGTCCAATTGCTGACCGAGAACCGGATTTCGGGACCTGAAAGCACAACGGATCTTGCAAAAACCTTGCAAAGTATTAGCATTCAAGGAAACTTTGCTGATCTGGCCGGCGCAATCCGGGAAGCAAAAAAGCGGGATGCAGCGAAGGCCAAACAGCAGACTATGGCTATTGCGCTGATGATTACCGGGACTGACAGCACGGGAACCAGCGTAAATCTGCCAAAAACTAAAGATTTGGAGGCTTTGCTAAAGTATTCAAAAGTTGAAGATTTTCCTGGCTGGAAAGTAATCGTCATTGGTCTTAACCTGGAAGCAAAGATTCAAACCGCGGCCAAGGAATACCAGGCTTTTGTAGAAACCTTGCAGCAGAAGACACCATGAACGATAACATAAGGAAATGTATGTGAATACGGTGCAGGATATTCTCGCATTTATCAATACCTATGACGCGTTCATTATCACAACCCATACGGGTCCTGATGCGGATGGTATTGGTGCGGAAATTATGCTGTATCATATACTAAGGTCCTTAAAAAAACATGTCCGCATTATCAACGCAGACCCGGTTCCGCAGCGGTTCTCTTTTCTCGATCCCGATGGGGTCATAGAATGCTGGAACAATAGCCGCCATTTTCATTTACCCGAACAGGGCGGCATGATGATTGTCGATACTTCCGATGAATTTAATCTGGGATGTATGCTCGACGAAGCGCTCCCCCATGCCCAGGGTGTATTCTTAATTGACCATCATGAACAAAGCCCCTTTACCCATCTGGATGGCTATATTGATATATCCGCCGCATCAACTACCCAAATACTGGTGGACCTTACCCAGGCTGCAGGTCTTTCTGTCTCAAAAGAAATTGCGATCCCTGCTTATGCAGGATTGATCTATGACACGGGGTCTTTTATCTATTCAAAAACAAGTGCAAAAACCTTTGAAACCGCTTTACTTTTGGTTCGAGCCGGAGCGGTCCCCCACGAGATTTACCGGAACCTTTTTGAAAGCAATTCTCTCTCTGTATTGATGCTGCAAAAGCGGGTTATGGCCAGTCTCGATATTCAGGGACAGGGTACTGTTGCCATTCAAGTCATGACCAAGGCGGATCTGGAAGAAACGGGAGCTGCCTATGAAGACGCGGAAAATTTCATCAATATACCTTTACAAATTAAGGAAATAGAAGTTTCTATCCTTATAAAGCAGAATAAAGAAGGCTTTGTCCGCTGCTCCCTCCGTTCCAAAGGAAAAGTGAATGTGTCCCTCCTAGCCCAACAATTCGGAGGCGGGGGGCACAAAATGGCGGCGGGCTTTAAAAGCAATATGGGGCTTGAAGAAACCCGTACAAAGGTGCTACAAAAGGTTCTTACAGCTTTGGGAATGGCATGAAACATAGACACATTAATATATTTGTACCTCTTTTTTTTATAATTACCCTGGGCGTCATTGTATATTTTTTATTCAATCAACAGAGTTTTTCTGTTCGAAATGCGCAAATGCGTCAGACAAAGGTCATTACGCCTCAAACCAATAGCTATATTGCAGACAGCGCTCCTGATTCCGTCGCGGAGCGAATGGCCTACGAAGACTTAAATATGTCAAAAATTGCCCTCGCAAGCGATGAGCAAATTGTATCTATTATTACCCAAAACATGGATGGGGACCCTCAGGACGAACAAATCATTGCGTATCGCAAAAACACGGACTTGAACGGGCCAATTATGGTAGCCTACATCGATTTTGATGAGGCCACCGGTTTGTATAAGAAGGCCTGGGAACGACCTACGCTCGCAACAAAGGCACGAACCGTGCGGCTCTTACTGAAAGACCTTATAGGGGACCGAAGCAATTGTATTATTCTTGAAGGTCTTAATGATTCTGGGGAACAAACTTTAACAGCCTTTCTTATCCCTGCGTCTGGGTATGATATTAAAAAGATTGCCGAAATGAAGGTTGACGGAACCATCGTGATTACCGAAACAGATAGATCCCAGGCATATGCGATGGGTATCTCATCTGGGGCAGCTTTTACGATTTCGACCTTTGGCAGAGATGTGGAATCCACCAATTTACTTGACCAGATTGAAATTAAATATGCCTACAATAAGGATTC
>JAIWNU010000167.1 GCA_020216655.1 Treponema sp.
GAATTTGCCGTGAACTTATCTCCGGGAGAGGCTGTTCCTGGACTATTGCAAGCCCAATTTATGACCCGGGTGTTCGAGCCGACAGGCGTTTTTTCTTCGGAACAGGTTGCGGCAGATTTCTCTCCCTATTCCCGTTATGTGGGTATAAAGCTCCCCAAGGGGGATGCGGCCCGAGGCATGCTCCTGACCGACACGGAACACCCGGTAGACATTGTCATTCTGGACAAGGACGGCAATTTGGTAAAGGAAAAAGTCACCCTTACCTGTTCAATTTATAAACTCAAGTGGCGCTGGTGGTGGGAGAAGGGATCTGATGAACCGGCAAGCTTCCAGGAAGCTCTTTCCCGTATACCTCTTACAAAGGCTAATGTAACTATTTCAGATGGCAAGGGCTCCTGGAAGTTTATGGTTAAATATCCTGAATGGGGCAGGTATCTGGTGACCGTTCAGGATCCTAAGGGGGGACACGCAGCAGCCAAGGTCGTCTATATTGATTGGCCGGGCTGGGCCGGCAGGGCTCAGGCCGATGGCCAGGGCGCTGCAGCGATGCTGACCTTGAGCACCGATAAAACCCAGTACAGGGTCGGCGATACAATAAAAGTGAGTTTCCCCTCCAATGAAAAAGCTTCTGCGATTGTGGCTCTTGAAAAGGGCGGAAAAATTATAAAACAAGAACAGATTAGCTGCGCTAAGGGTACCACAACCTACGAATTGCGGGCAGAATCCTCTATGGCGCCTAACGTATATGTTCATGTAAGTATGCTTCAGGAACACCTGCAGACCATGAATGATCTGCCCATACGTTTGTATGGAGTTCTTCCTGTCATGGTGGAAGATCCAGCTACCATACTTAAGCCGCTGATCACCTCCGATGATACCTGGAAACCCATGAGTACCGCTTCTTTTACCGTCAAAGAAGCCTCTGGCAGGCCAATGACCTACACCGCTGTCGTCGTAGATGAGGGTCTTTTAGGGCTTACCCGATATACCATGTCTGATCCCCGTTCAACCTTCTATAAAAAAGAAGCATCTTTGGTAAAATCCTGGGATCTTTATGACGATGTTATCGGCGCCTATGCAGGCAGTCTCCAAACTCTGTTAGCTATTGGCGGCGGCGATGACGGGTTTGGGGGCGGCAACCGGAAGGTACAGCGCTTTAAGCCGGTGGTCCGTTACTTTGGCCCTGTTACCTTAAAAGCAGGAGAAAGCAGGACCGAAACCTTCGAAATTCCCCAGTATGTGGGGGCCCTGCGCATCATGGTTGTCGCCGGCATCAAGGGGGCCTATGGTGTATCAGAGCGGTCGGTCCCTGTAAAGGGAGATTTGATGGTACTTGGTACGCTGCCCCGCTTCCTCTCTCCTCAGGATGAAATAACGGTCCCTGTTTCAGTATTTAACTATACAAGCGGTAAAGTTCCGGTTACGGTGCGCTGCAAGGTGAGCGGGAACGGGAGCCTTAAAGGGGCGGCGGACCAGCAGCTTACGCTGGAGGCATCGAGCGACAATGTGGTCTATTTCCAGCTTGCGGCAGGGAACTCAGTGGGCCCCCTTTCATACACGATCACTGCGGAAGCAGCGGGGCTTCCCCTGGCGACGCACCAAGTGGACCTTATGGTGCGTTCCACCGCCGTACCGGTGACCCAAACTTGGACCAAGATGCTGAAAGGTGGGGAGTCCTGGAAAGAACAGGTCCAACTGCCCGGTGTTTCTGGTACTAACCAGGTGAGCCTAGAGCTTTCGCGGATCCCGCCCATCAGTCTCGACAATCGGCTGGCCTTCCTGATTCAGTATCCCCATGGCTGTATTGAGCAGACCACAAGCGCGGTATTCCCCCAGCTCTATCTTGAACAGGTTATGCAGCTCGATAGCCAGAAACGGTCTGATGTGAGAGCTAATGTCATTGCCGGTATAGAACGGCTCCAGTCCTTCCAAACCCCCGATGGCGGTTTCTCCTATTGGCCCGGCCAAGGAGAGGTAAACCCCTGGGGAACGAACTATGCGGGACATTTCTTAGTAGAAGCCCGTCGCTCCGGCTACCAAGTGCCTGATTATCTCATTGATAAATGGGTCGAATACCAAAAAAAGAAGGCTATAGCCTGGTCTGCTTCCGGATATGACCAGCAGTTAGAACAGGCCTATCGGCTGTATACCCTCGCCTTGGCTGGAAAGCCTGATTTGGGATCGATGAACCGGCTTAAGGAAACCTACAAGCTGGATGATCCTGTAGCATGGCGCCTTGCTGCGGCCTACTGGTATGCTGGACAGCGTGATATTGCCCGAAATATGATGCGCAATCTGGGATTCAATGTTCAAAAATACCGGGATCTTTCCGGCAATTTTGGTTCCAGTTTCCGTGATAAGGCGATGATGCTGGAAAGCCTCGTGATTACCGAAGATTACGGCCGGGCATCTTCGCTTTTAAGTGAAATCGCAGAAACTCTGTCGTCTAAAAACTGGCTCTCTACCCAGGAAACCGCCTATGCGCTCATCGCGGTACTGCCGCTTATGGGCAAAACGAGCGACAGCGAATCGATGTCGGTTGAATGTTCATTCCAGGGTGTCAGCCGGAGCCGGAGTTTTAAAACACCCTTGGAAACGCTGGTGCTCAGCATGAATGCCGCAGATACAGGTGCTTTGGAAGTAAAAAACACATCAAAGCAGAATATGTACGTCAGGCTCATTGCCCGGGGTATTCCTGCCGAAGGCTTGGAACCTGCAATCAGGCAGGGCTTAGCCCTTTCGGTTTCCTACTATACCATGGAAGGTAAAACAATAGATCCTTCACTGCTGCCCTTAGGCTCAGATATGGAAATTGCGGTTTCTCTTAAAAATACGACAAGCCAGGATCTCAAAGAACTGGCCCTGGTGCATCCCCTGCCGGCTGCATGGGAACTCATGAATTATCGGCTTGCCAAGGTATACGATGCGGATTCAGAACCGACGGTAAATCCTATAAAATACCAGGATATACGGGACGACCGCATCCTTTCTTATTTGGATCTATTAGCAGGGGAAGAAAAGGTTGTGCGATTCCGGGTGAACCGAACCTATGGCGGCCTCTACTTTATTCCTGCTATTCATGCCTACGCCATGTATGATGAAAGCATTCGGGCTATAGAACCGGGAAGACGTATCGCCGACCAAGCTCCAGGGCAGCTGGAAAAAACAAACCAGGCGCCCAAGGGGAAAAAGAATTTGATTCAATGAAGCTTTTGCCTGTATTAAAACGCATTGCAGCTCCGGAGGGTGGACAGCTCCGGAGCCTAATTTCCCTTTTCGCTCTAAAGTTCCGTTTAGTTCGCCATGACAGCCGTAACAAATTCTCTGCTGCGGTTGTCTGGGCAGCTTTGGGAACGATTAGCCTTATCTTTTTATTGTCCCTGCCAGATCCGCTTTTCACTGCACCCTATTCGCCGGTGCTGTATGATAGGTCCAGCGAGCTCTTGGGCGCACAGGTAGCTCCGGATGGCCAATGGCGGCTTCCGCTGGCAGGGTCGGTAAACCCTAAATTTAGTACGGCCCTGCGGGTGTTCGAAGACCGTCGGTTTTATCTGCATCCAGGCTTTGACCCCCTTGCGCTGTTTAGGGCCGTGCTTATCAATATAAAACAAGGCCGGGTTGTCTCAGGTGGATCCACCCTCACCATGCAGACGGTCCGTCTCATGAGAGGAAACCGCCCGCGGACTTTCATGGAAAAAATAGTGGAAGTGCTTCTCGCTATCCGGCTTGAGCTTTCATATTCAAAAAAGGATATTCTCGCCCTCTATAGTGCCCATGCTCCCTTTGGCGGCAATGTGGTTGGCTTGGAAGCCGCTTCCTGGCGCTGGTTTGCCCATGGCTCAAAGGATCTCTCATGGGCCGAAGCGGCTACCTTAGCGGTATTGCCTAATAATCCTGGCCTGGTGCACCCCGGAGCAAATCGAAAACTCCTGCAGGAAAAACGGGATGCCCTTTTGCGTCGGCTTTTAGCGCTAGGAATTATAGATCGGGAAACCTGCTATTTAGCTTTGCAAGAAAACCTGCCCGGCCCCCCAAAAAACCTGCCCCGGCTTGCTCCCCATCTGTTAGTCCGGTCTGTTAAAGAAACGGGGATTTCCCTCATATATAGTACATTGGATAGCCGATTGCAGCAGCGGGCTGCGGAAATTCTAGAACGTTATATCCAGCAATTTTCCCGGAACGCAGTCATGAATGGGGCCTGTATTATCCTTGATACAAAAAATGGCGAGGTGCTAGCCTATGTGGGTAATGTGTTTGCCACCGAAGAAACTGTCGCTTACGGCCGATCGGTAGATATAATCAGCGCTCCTCGGAGTTCAGGCAGTCTCCTAAAACCCTTCCTCTATGCAGCCATGCTCGATTCGGGAGAACTACTGCCTTTTGAACTGGTAAGCGACATACCAACGAGAATTGGGAGCTATAACCCTGAAAACTTTACGAAAAATTATCTTGGTGCTCTTCCTGCCGATCAGGCGCTCGCCCGTTCACTGAATATTCCGGCGGTACGTGAATTGCGAATCTATGGGGTAGACCGATTTGCCCGGCTTCTGCGCAGCCTTGGCTTTACTACCCTGTTCCGACCCGGAGACGAATACGGGCTCCCCCTCGTACTGGGAGGCGCAGAGGTAACCCTCTGGGACAGCGCGGCGGTCTATGCGGGACTTGCCCGCCGGGCGCTCAATGATGATGAAAAGGGGGCATTTTTCCCTGCCCATTATACGAGAGACAACAGAAAAGGAATCACAACATCCCAGCCCCTTTCCAGAGGATCCGCCTGGCTTACGCTGGAAGCCCTTTCCATGGTTAACCGGCCCGGGGAAGACGGTGCCTGGGAGCTTTTTTCCAGTTCCCGCAAGGTTGCCTGGAAAACCGGTACGAGTTTTGGTTTTAGGGATGCCTGGTCAATTGGTACCACCCCTGAATATACAGTCGGTGTGTGGATAGGCAACGCTTCCGGCGAGGGGAGGGCTGAGCTGCAGGGCTCCTTGACCGCTGCGCCAGTTATGTGGGAGCTCTTTTCCGCCTTGCCCCAGACGAGCTGGTTTTCCCGGCCCGACGCAGATCTGGTGCCCGTAGAAGTCTGTGCTCAGTCAGGGCTTCCCCTCAGCCCTAACTGCAAGGAAAGCCGGATCGCCTATATCCCGCGTCTTGCTCCGCGAAAAGAAAGCTGCCACTATTGTATGACTGTAGCTTTATCAGAGGACGGAACGCACCGTCTTGCCATAGGAGCGGGAATGAACGAGGCGGTACAATACGAAAAACGTTTTGTGCTGCCGCCGGCGGAGGAGTATTTTTACAAGCGATGGAACCTTACCTATCAGGGTCTGCCGCCCTATACTCCGGAACAGGCTGTTTCACAGAATGGACGTTCATCAACAGAAATCGCTATAGTGAGCCCCGAATCTAACAGCGCCATCTATATCCCGGTAGAGTTGGACGGCCGGCCTGGTCAGCTCGTGTGTACCGCCACTCACCGCAGGGCAGATGCGGTGCTCTTCTGGCATTTAGATGATCAATATGTGGGATCTACACGGTCAATCCATCAGATTGAGCTCCGTCCTGGTTTGGGAGAGCATATTCTTACCATTGTTGATGAAACGGGAGCGGCGGTAAGGCGGAAATTTACCATTTTGAGCGAGCCCTAACTGGTTTTGAGGCCCCTCGCCACAGGACGTCTCTGAGCTCAGGCTCCTTGTCTGTGCCATATTTTTAAAGTAATATAGAGTTATGGAAATTGTTACACTTGGAAATGACGTATTGCGCCAAAAAGCGCTGCCCCTTCAGGATATAGACGATACGGTCAAAGCCCTTGCCCAGGAGATGATTGAAACCATGCACCGGGGGCGGGGAATTGGCCTTGCGGGACCCCAAGTTGGCCTCTTGCAGCGTATTTTTGTGGTTCAGCTTGATGGAGAAAGCCCGCGGGTCTTTATCAATCCAACAATTATTGGGACTTCTCCTGAAACTTCACAGTACGAAGAAGGCTGCCTTTCCATTCCCGGAATGTATGCTGATGTGACGAGGCCGGAAAAGGTAACCATTCAGGCGTGGAATGAACGGGGGCGCCCCTTTACCTTGGATGCGGAAGGGCTCCTTGCCCGGGTCATCCAGCATGAATATGATCATTTGGAAGGAATCTTATTTATAGACCGTCTGTCGGCACCGAAACGGAACCGGCTTGTCGCCCTGTATGATAAAAAAATGCGGGCCTGATAATGCGGCTGGTGTTTGCAGGCAGTCCCCTGATTGCGGTTCCGACCCTCGAAACCCTTGTGAACGCCCACGTTAATGGTGAGATGATAGAGCTTGTTGCGGTATTAACCAATCCGGACAGCCGCAAGGGCCGCAAGGGAACGCTGGAACCCACCGAGGTCGGTGCTCGTGCATCTGAATTGCAGGAAGAGCTTCGGGTACGGGGCAAGACTCCCTTTGTGATTCTTAAGCCGGAAAAGCTTACTGGCGAGGTGCGGGAGCAGATTGCGTCTCTGCAACCGGATTTACTTGTTTCGTATGCCTATGGTCACATTTTTGGCCCCAAATTCTTAAGTCTTTTTCCTAAGGGGGGAGTTAATATTCATCCATCCCTGCTCCCCAAATATCGCGGCGCAACTCCTATTCCCGCGGCTATCCTGAACCGGGACCACGAAACGGGTATTACAATACAAACCTTGGCTTTACAAATGGATGCGGGTGATATTTTAGCCCAGGAACGGATAGAGCTTTCCGGCCGGGAAACCACCGAATCTTTAAGCCGCTGGGCCGCTGTACGGGGAGCGGAAATGCTGCTTCCGGTTTTACGAGGCCTTGCTGAGGGCACAGTGGAAAGAAGGCCTCAAAATGAATCAGAGGCAACCTATTGTTCTATCATTGCTAAAGAAGATGGCTGGATAGATTGGCAGCAAAAGGCCATCGAAATTGACGCAAAAATCCGTGCCTACACTCCATGGCCGCTTTGCGCTACCCATCATGCCGGTCAGGTTCTTTATATTCTCGATGCTTTTCCTATTTCCATGCCGGATACCGATCTTATGCCTGTAATGCCTAGCCAGGAGAGCCCTGGTACGGTGTTGGGCATAGACAAAAAGGCTGGTATATTGGTACAAACAGGAGAGGGCCTGCTTGCGGTTCAGCGGCTCCAGTATGCTACAAAGAAAGCCCTGGACTGGGCTTCCTTTCTTAATGGCGCAAAACACTTTATCGGTTCCAAACTGGAATAAGGGGTTCACAGTATGCGGCTTTTTAATCGATTCGACCTCGATATAGATTTTGATGCAATTGAGACCTATGTGGGTAACCATTTGCGGTTCTTTGTTTCCGCTGTTATTGCCATGTTGGTTTTTATTACCCTCGTTGCGGTTACCGTCTTTATGCTGGCTATCCGTGGTGCAGAACAGACCATGGTTCCGCAGGTAGTTGGCAAGGATCTCACTGCGGCACTGCTTGAGATGCAGGCTAAGGAACTTTATCCGAAGATTCAGCTTCGTTATTCCAATAATCCTTCAGACAAAGGTACGATCCTTGAACAGGATCCCGGTCCAGGAACTATTGTTAAAGCCGGCAGGAGAATAAAACTGGTGGTAAGCCGGGGCATGGTGGTGGACAAGGTCGAAAATTACGTCGGCCAGAATCTGGATGATGTTAAAATGCATTTGCAGACCCTGTTTTCATCTTCCACAAAGTCCTTCCTGAGCCTCCGGGAGCCGCCACTCTATGCCTATTCATCCCAGCCCGCCGGGACTATTTTGGAACAAAAGCCTGAGCCAGGCACGGATATCGATGGTCCGGTCCGCCTTGAATTTGTTGTCAGCCGCGGTCCAGAAAATGCAATGATCAAGGTGCCCGATCTGGTAGGGCTGCCAGTACAGGATGCGCTGGACCGCATCCGCCAATCCGGTGTCTGGTTTGTATTTTCCGTGCGGCCCGTCCAAAACCGCGAAAATCCTGGTACGGTGGTGTCGCAGCTGCCGGCGGGGCAGACCGTTGTGGCCGCCAATACACGGCTTGACCTGGTTGTGGCGGCTCCCACTAAGGTTCCTGAAGGGGAAGTCTTCGGGCTTTTCAGCAAAACGCTTCCCGAATACCCCTATCCGCTGGAGGTTAAGCTGGATGCCCTGCTTCCCAGTGGCGAGCGGAGGCGAATTCTCGCGGTAAACCACCCCGGCGGGACCTTTACGGTTCCTTACCAGGTTCCAAAGGGAACGGTCCTTATCCTTTCGGTGCTGAACCGGGAACTGCTGAGGGAAGAAGTAGCCCAATAGGGGCACCAATAGGGCGAGCTATATTTCATAGTCTGGCTGGGCTTCGCCGGTCAGCCAGTGCCGGTGCATACCGTATCGGAACACCACTTCCAGTTTTTCGATAACATCCAGGGTTGGGAAAATTATGGTAAAGACCCCCCGTTCTCGTACATGGGTAGACGAGGGGGTTCCGATTGGTTTCGGATCTACCTGTACGGGAACTCCCTGAGCTATTGCCTGGGCTATTTGTTTTTTTAGATGATCTTCTTTTTTTCGTTTCACCACAAAGGCCCTAAAATGCAGGTTTACATTATGGGATGCAGCAATAGGCTGCCAAATGGCTAAGTCCTTTTCGTACCATTGAGCCGCAAAGGGAAACACATCGGATCCCAAAATATGGGTAAGCTCAAGATTGTATCCCCCAAATAACTGTATAATTCTGCTGATGATTTCTATCGTATCTGCCTTTCTGCCGATATTTACCGGTACTACAAAGGGCCGGAAGGCATCCTCTATCTGTCTTCTTAAAATATCAAAGCGATAGTCATAGTCAGACCTGCCCGGTTTTAATGAAGAATAGGCCCCTTCTGGAACTGCAAATACCACATCCACCGGAGGAACCGCCCGTGCCAGGGCCCGTAATGCTGTTTCCAAATGGGTCATCTGAAAGGGGTCAAAGGAACCAATAAAGATACCGATCCTGAGGCACCGGCGATTCATGAGGGCACAGCGTTGGATCGGTTTGTTTATTCCCTGGCATGGGGGGCAGCTTTCCACTTGTTCTTTCAGAGCAGCAATTTCGTTTCTGCTCCAGGGAACGATTTCTCCTAAAATGATCCGCTGGTCAATTTTTTCCAGCGCAGAGAGGAAAAGTCTTCTAAAGTAACGAAATTCGGTCTTATCCTGGGATCGCAGAAATGGGATATGCTGCAAGCTGGAAAAAACCCCGTCCACCCGTCGGGCAACCCGGAGGCTGGCCTTCATGGCGAACCGTTCTTCCAGCGGCCGTACTGCTGCCATGGTTAAGATTTCTTTTTTGGATAGAGAAACCGCTTAATTTTTTGGGTAGCGGTTTTCTCAAAGGGTTCATCCTGGATCTCAATCCGGTGAATCCTTGAAAAACCAGCAAGCCGCTTGTTGGTGGCATTTTTCAGGTCCTGCAATAGATGCTGGACCCCTGCCACTGTTCCCTGGGCTGCATGCTGGGCTGATGTTCCCAAAGCATGGATAGCGTCGCCAACGTTATGGCTTGTTTCCTGGATCATATCCTGAGCCGCTGCAAACATGGTTTTTGCTTTTTCATTAAGCACGACAAGGGCGACTAGTTCTCCTTTTTCAGTAGCATACACCAGTGAGTCTTCTACATATCTGGAAGAATTGAGGATGCTTTCAATTTCTTCCGGGTAAATGTTTTCACCTGAGGGGCCAAGAATCATTGCTTTTAGTCTGCCCCGAATGAATAAGCGGCCTTTTTTGTCCATACTGCCCAGGTCGCCGGTTTTAAACCAACCATCGCTGGTAAAGACCTCTGCGGTTTTTTCTGAATCTTTGTAGTATCCCAGCATCACATTAGGTCCTCGGGCTTGTATTTCTCCCTCGGCATGTTCAATTGCGTCCTTTGGGGCTCCCACTCCGCCCACAATATTCCCATTCTGGTCGACTATTCGCAGTTCAACTCCTTTAAGGGCCGGTCCTGTAGAAAGAAGCACCGATTTAAAGGGCGGAGCGCCTGCAAGGAGGGGTGCTGTCTCTGTGAGTCCGTAGCCGATAGCATAGGGAAATCCTGCTTTTTGTAAGAATTCTTCCACATCTGCGGCAAGGGCGGCTCCTCCAATACCAAAGAACCGCACCGCTCCGCCGAAGGCTCCTAAAAGCTTCTGCCCTGCAGCTTTAATCGCTATGGGCCGGGTAAAGGGCAGTTTATATAAAGGATGGGCTTCCAGGGCGGGCTTAATTTTGGTACGATAAGTTTTTTCAATTATGAGGGGCACGGTGAGCATTATGGTCGGCCGCACCAGTTCCAGCGCGGGCATGAGGATGGCTGGTGTAGGGGGCTTCCCAAGGTAGGTGGTACTTGCACCATTTATAACGGCGATAATCATACCAATAGTACATTCATAGGTGTGAGCCAGGGGCAGCACCGATAGGAAACGATCCCGGGGGTATATTTTGATAATGCTTCTGCACGCCTGGGCTTCAAAAACAAGGTTCCGGTGGCTCAGCATAACCCCCTTACTGCTGCCGGTCGTGCCTGAGGTGTATATAATTGTAGCAACTTCATCTTCTTCGGCTCTGTAGGGGCTTATCTGCTGAAATGTCATACGGGTTTTTTGCCCCCCTATAGAAACCATGATGCCCCGGCCATCTATAGTATCAATATGGATTATGGGAATCTCATCGGAAATTCCTGCAGCCTGTATTTTACCGAGGGTTTTTTCTGTGGCACAAATTGCGCTAATTTCAGCTTGTTTTGCTACGGTCCCCACATGTTCAGCAATAAAATCGGTCAATATGGGCACAATAATTGTTCCTGCTAAGGAAATTCCGAAATA
>JAIWNU010000168.1 GCA_020216655.1 Treponema sp.
TGTAGGCATATAAGGGATGAGCTTGGATGCGGGACAGCTCCGTTTCAGAGAGGCCGCCTTTTTTTTCCACAATATCCTTGGGTAGTTTCAGCATGCCGATGTCATGGAGCAGGGCGCCGGTGGTAATCTGCAGTATTTTGTGGTTCGGAATCCGCAGTTCCATGGCAATAAGGGTAGAAAGAATCGCCGTATTTACCGAGCTTTTGGCGAGAAGATTGCTGGTTACCTCGCCGCCTAATATATAGCCGACTATTTGGTCCCGGTGTTCCCGGACAGCCTGCAGGAGCCTTCCTGCGATACCGTCGATGCTGCGGCTTTCTACCGATAAACCTTCGGCTATATTTTGGAAAAGAGATCCGAGTTTTGCAATGAGATCCGTATAGGTACGATAGCTGGGCGCGTTATCCATGACCGATGGCAGGGAGAGCAGGCTAACCGGGGCATCCTGTTTTATATCGCCCATGGAAGGGCTGCTTTTGCTTTCCGCGGCTGCTTTCCCCGAATCGGCGGTATCGGACACAACAGTCCCGTCGGTTAAGACGTTGTCTATACCCCACTTAATAAGACGGTCAATGTCCTTTTTTTTCACCGGAATCCCTGCGGGGACAAAGAGATTGTTATCCTGGATGTATACCGGTTCTGTAAAAATCTGCCCTTCCCGCAATGCATTGACTGGTATCTTTCTCACAATGTTTCCTCGTTTTTAATAATCGAAAATACTTTTGCTACAAGCTCCCAACACCAGGGAGGAACATAATCGCCGACTGAAAGTTCTTCCGTAAGTACGGTTGCAAGGTTTGCATCTTCAATTATAGTAATTCCTGATTTTTCGGCAAGTTCTATAATGCGTTCTGCCGCTTTGCCGGTCCCTGTGGCAACCACCTGAGGTGCGTAATCTCCCCTTGTGTATTTAAGGGCGCTGGCTCGCTTTATCTTCATAAGTATAGCACTCTATATGTGAAATTCAAAGCTTGTATAGTTTTGTTCTTTGAATTCCTGAAATGATTCGGGCATGTCGAACCGTACATGTACAGTATCGGAAATTGTGGACAGGGATTTTATAATAGATTCCTTAGCCATGCTGCTTTCCGGCGGGGGAAAAATCCACATGGTAACATTGGGTTTTTTCCCATTATTGCCGGTAGCTTGTACATACCAGCGTCGTTTTTCGGTTGCCGCGTCCAGAACAAGGCTCTGTACTTCCAGCATACCCTGCGGATTATCGGTGCAAAGAAGACGCAGCGTTCCTTTGAGCGTGTAGGTTTTATCTGAAAATTGAAAAGGAAAAATTAAAAGCCGCTGTTTATGATGATGCGGGAACCGGTTCAATAGATTGATGAGTGCATGCTGTCTGGCGCCTTCGCTGCAATAGTGGGCAGCCAAGGCCGGATCGGTGGGTGTTTCTGCAGCTTCCTTATCTGCGGCTTCTTTATCGGGCTCTTCATCTTGATTGGCTGAACCATTTTCGTGAACCGAACTTTTAGGCGGTGCTTTTTCTCCCTTTTGGTGAACCTTCGGGTGCTGAGACCCTTCGGAGTAGGAGGAAAGCAGGGCCGATAGTTCTGCAAGAGCGGTTTTAGAAAGACTTAAACCCTTGGTACGAGCGATTAAAGATGCCACGAGTCCCGCTTCTTTGAGATCCTCTGCAAGCGCTTTTGTTTGAGCTATAAGACCCTCTATGGTTTCCTTTTTAAGCGGGATCCCGAAATGTAGGGCAAAACTAATTGTGGACCGAATAAGCGGTGTAGGAGAAAGGGATAGCCTTTTGGCAATTATGTCAGGAGAAAGGGAAACCTTTTGTGGATATCCAGAAGCTATCTGATCTTGAACAGGACGAGAATGATGTGCTTTATGAGAAGGTTCGTTTTTTTGTATCGAATCTGATGGCAATAAGCGCGGAAATGCGGGCCTATTGCCGTCAGATTTTTCACTTTTCATAGCCCCTGTTAGGCCTGGGCGCTTTCCTGACTTGCAGCAGCTTCGTGGGGCTTCTTGGAAATAAGCTCCTTAATCTTGGCAGCCTTTCCAATCTTGTCCCGAATGTAATACAGTTTAGCCCGCCGAACCTTACCGGGCCGCATAACTTCGACCTTTACAACCCGGGGAGAATGCATGGGGAATACCCGTTCTACGCCAACACCGTAGGAGTTTTTGCGTACCGTGAAGGTTTTGCCGATCTTGGAGTTTTTCATGCAGATTACGAGACCTTCGTAGGCCTGGATCCGTTCGGTTTTTCCTTCCACAATCTTAAAGTGGACCTTTACCATGTCGCCCACTTTGAAAGAATCCAGCTCGCTTTTCATCTGAGCCGCTTCGATAGCCTTAATTTCGTTCATCCGTATCCCCTTCGAACTCTGCAGCACCTTGCCCGCCACTGGACTGTATCTGCAGTTCTTGAATAAGTTTTCGTGTTTCAGCAGAAAACCGGCCTGCCGCCAGCCCCTTTGCGATCAAGTCTGGCCGAACCAGAAGGGTCTTTTCAACCCGTTTCCGCAGGCGCCATCGCCGAATCTGCTCGTGATGTCCGGAGAGCAACACCTCCGGGACCCGTAGCGTATCATAAATCTCCGGTCTTGTATACTGGGGATATTCGAGAAGTCCATCGGAAAAACTTTCTTCTTCCAAGGATTCCGCTGAAATGACCCCTTCTACCAGCCGGTAGGTTGCATCAATAAGTACCAGGGCTCCAACTTCGCCCGAAGAGAGGACATAATCTCCAATGGAGATTTCATCGTCCACATAGGAATCGATAATCCTCTGATCGATTCCTTCGTAGCGGCCGCACAGCAGGATGAGTTCCTGCTCCATGGCGAGTTCCCGGGCCAGATCCTGGTCAAAGAGACGGCCCGAAGGGGACAGATACACCACCCGGGCTCTCTTTTGGTGTCGATTGGGGGCTTCCTGTGCTTCTGCTGGCATCAGTTTTTTTTGCGCCCCCGCATATTCCAGAGCCCTTCCTAAGGGCTCCGGAAGCATGAGCATCCCCGCGCCACCGCCGTAGGGTGCATCATCGCATTTATGGTGCTTGTCGGTTGCAAAGTCCCGAATGTTTATGGAACGGTACCCAATAACTCCCCGCTGGATCGCCTTGGCCATTATAGAAGTCGCAAAAAAGGCATCCACAATTTCCGGAAAGAGGGTTAGAACGGTGTAGTTCACTCCAGGATCCACCCTTCTTTGAGCACCACGGTTCCGCCCCTGATATCTATATCTCCGATAAATTCGTTCCTAAACGGGACAAGCCTGCGTTCGTTGTGGGCGGTTTCAATTTCCATAAGCTGTCCGCCGCCGCCTTCCACCACGTCAGTTACTGTGCCGACCTTGGGTCCGGACACAAGTCCCAGATGAACGGCCAGTCCCCGAAGGTCTTCTATATAGTATTCGTCTTCGTCCAGCGGGGCTGCTTTGGTCCGGTCTACCAGGATTTCACCGCCCTGCAAAACCTTTGCCGATTCCGGACTGTCATAGCCTTTGAATTTGACGATAAACGAAGTCGGCCCATTGCCGATATTATCTATTACGAGCGTCTTTTCCTGAGAACCGAACCGGACCGTTACCTGATCAAGCTGTTCAAAATGGCTGCAGTCACCAGAAGGCAGCCTTACTTTGACATACCCTTTGACCCCAAAGGGCTGTCCTATGATGCCGGTAATGAAACGTTCGGTCACACCTGTAGTCCGTTAGTCGAGAATTTCCAGAACCGTCCGTTTCCCGGTTGTAACCGTGGCTGCCTGCAGGATGGTCCGTATTGCTTTGGCGATACGGCCCTGTTTGCCGATAACCTTACCGATGTCGTCCGGCGCTACGCGGAGTTCCAGGATGGTACTCTTTTCGCCTTCAATGACATTTACCTGCACTGCGGAAGGATCATCAACGAGACTTTTGGCGATATATTCAACAAGATCCTTTTCCATAGAGGCTCCTTGCTATCACTTAGAAGGTGAAATTGCTGTTGTTCAGGATCTTGCGGACCGTATCGGTGGGAGTTGCACCCTTGCTGAGCCAGGACTTTACTTTTTCTGCGTCAAAAGAAACCTGGGAACCCTCAGCTGCAATGGGGTGATAGATTCCTACTTCGTCGATGGTTTTGCCATCCCGGGGAGCTCGAGAATCCATAATGACAATCCGGTAATAGGGCCGTTTTTTGGTTCCGAACTTCTTAAGTCGAATGCGTGCACTCAAAGGTATCCTCCTCAATCTCTTCCCCATCTGGGGAAGGCCCGTCTTTAGTACTTATGCGTCGGCAGGGCTGCGGGCTATCAAAACCTGCCGGCGCGGTTATGCTGCGCGATTGCGCTGCGCAGTTGCGCTAGGTTGGGCGCGTAAGCCTTATATGTATCCGAAAATCGGTCTTTAGTCAACGGCCGCCCATGCCGCCCATACGGCTCATCATAGCCTGGGCTGCCTGGGGATTTTTACCCAGTTTTGCAACCTTTTTCATCATGGTCCGCATTTTTTCGAACTTTTTGATGAGCCGGGCTACCTCGGCTACGGACGTCCCGGATCCCCGGGCGATACGGGCCCTGCGGGATGGGCCTATTATAAGGTAATTCTGCCGTTCCTTTTTGGTCATGGAACAGATAATGGCTTCCTGGGTTTTCAGGTCCGCCTTGTTAAGGTCCTCTTCGGAAATCTGGCCTGCCATGCCGGGCAGCATTTCCAGCATGGACTGGAGGGAACCCAATTTTTTTACTGACCGGATTTGATCGAGCCAGTCCTGGAGGGTGAAATCCTCGGAGAGCATTTTTCTTTGCAGGGCTGCGGCTTCTTCCTGGTTCACCACCCGCTGGGCCTTTTCTACGAGGCTCACAATGTCGCCCATGCCAAGGATACGGCTTGCGATACGGTCAGGGTAGAAGGGCTCAAAGTCCTCAGGTTTTTCGCCCACACCGACGAATTTGAGGGGTTTGCCTGTCACAGTTTTGAGGGAGAGGGCCGCACCGCCCCGGGTATCGGAGTCGAACTTGGTCAGGATAACACCACTCAGGCCTATTTGTTCATCAAAGGCCTTGGCGATATCCACCGCCGACTGGCCGGTCATGGCATCGGCCACTAGGAGCAGTTCATCGGGCTTAGCAGCATCCCGCAGACGTACCAATTCGGCCATCATTTCCTGGTCTATTTGGAGCCGGCCCGTGGTGTCCACGATAAGGGTGTCGTAAAGGTTTTTCCGTGCCGTGACTAAGGCAGCCTTATACACCTTAACGGGGTCCCTAGCCCCCTCTTCTTTGTAGACCGGCACCCCGATCTGGGCCCCCAGGACCGAAAGCTGTTCCATGGCCGCGGGCCGGACCAGGTCGCAGGCCACAAGGAGTACCTTGCGGCCCTCTTTTTTAAGCCGTAAGGCGAGTTTGGCGGAGCTTGTGGTTTTTCCCGAACCCTGAAGGCCCAGCATGAGAATAACCGATTGGGTATCGGGGCCCTTCAGGACCAGGTCCTGTTTGGTATCCCCAAGGAAAGCCACGAGCTTGTCGTGGACGATTTTAACAAACTGCTGGCCCGGGTCTACAGAACGGAGCACCCGTTCGCCCTTGGCTTCCTCTATGGTAGCATTGACAAAGCGCCGCACGACCCTAAGGTTTACATCCGCCTCCAGGAGGGCCATTTTGATGGCTTCCACGGCGTCTTCGATATTTTTTTCTGTTATGGTTGCCTTGCCGCTGATGGTCCGCAGGGCATCCTGGATTTTTCCGGTCAGTTTTTCGAGCATAATCCTATCCTAAATCTTTGATAAAGCCGTGTAGGAATTCGATCGGTGTCAGTTCCCGGTTCAAAATACGGTACAAGCCGAGAGAAATCGGCATTTTAAGGTTGTGCTGTTCCGCAAGCATTTTTACATATTTGGCCGCCACGACACCTTCGGGCAGGTACCCCACTTCTCCGATCCGATTGATAAGATCTTCCAGGTTCGCAAAGGGCTTTAAAATATCCTTTTCGATAATTTCCCGGCCAAAGCGGCGGTTCCGGCCGAATATGGACCGGCAGGTTACGTCCAGGTCGCCCACCCCGGAGATGGAGGTAAAGGTTTCCGGGTGGGTGGCTCCCAGGGCCCGGCCCAGGGTTTGGATCTCATTGAGCCCCGCCGCAAGGAGGAGCGATTCGGTGCCGTCGCCGAAAATGTCTTCCAGGCCCCGTTCGGCCGCAGTGGTTTTAAGGGCATCCAGCATACCGAAGGCGATGGCGATAACGTTTTTGGAGGCCGCCGCAACCTGCACACCCCGTACATCAAAAGAAGAGAATACAAGGAGCCTGTTGGTTTTTAGGAGGTCCCGGAAACGGATAGACTGTTTTGCGTTTTCGCTCGCGGCGATAAGGCCCGTAATCTTGCCCCGGGAAACTTCTTCCGCATGGCTCGGGCCCGCGATATACACCAGGGACTGGCGGTAAAAGCCCGGAAGGTAATCTTCCAGGGTTTCCAGGATGAGCCGGGGTCCCTTGGCAGTGGGAATAAAGCCCTTGGTGATGACCCCAATGGCGGTCTCCCCTTCCCGGATGGAAGGAACGGAAAGTATTTTTTTGACCGAATCCAGCAAGTACAGGGAGGGGCTTGCCAGGATAAGAAATTCCTTGCCGTCCGCAGTGGCCGCCGGATCTGTATAGGCCTTAAGGTTTTCTGGCAGTTTTACATCCGGTAAATACCGGGAATTTTCGTGCCGGAGGTTAATATCCTCCGCTGTAGAGGCTTCGTGGCTCCAGATGTCTACATCGATACCCTTTTCCGCTATGACTTTTGCGACCGCGGTTCCCCAGGCTCCCGCGCCCAGTACACCTACCTTTGCGCTCATTTTTTCCCTTCCTCCAGAGTATTCAAGAGTGATTCTAGTTCAATAACCCGTTCCTGTATCAGGTTGATGCCATTCTGCCAGAAGCTGGGGCCTTCCAGATCAAAGCCCGCCGCCTTGCCCACATCCTCCGCACTGGCACGGCCAGTGAGCCTGAGGATTTCCTTGTAGGTTTCTGCAAAGGCCGGCCCCTTTTCACGGGCCTGAGCATATAGACCGTAGGCGAAGAGCTGGCCGAATGCATAGGGGAAGTTATAAAAGGCGAGGGCCGGACTGTAGTAATGGCTTTTTACGGCCCACATGTAGGGATGCAGCAGTTCCGGATCCAAACCGTCGCCGTAGGTGGCAAGCTGGGCTTCTTTCATCAAACTGCAGAATTCTTCCGGCGAAAGCTCGCCCTGTTCGCGTTTTTTAAAGACTGCCCGTTCAAAATAGAAGCGGGATAAAATGTCAACGATAATCTGGCAGGCATCCTTAAGGTTTCCCTCTATTAAACTGAGCCGTTCCTCTCTGCTCGCCGTTTTAAGGGCCTCTTCCAGAATGATGGTTTCCGCAAAGGTGCTGGCCGTTTCTGCCAGGGTCATGGGATAGGCCGCCAGGGTTCCCGGCAGGTCCTTTAGGACCTCGTGGTGCCAGGCATGACCCAGTTCATGGGCCACGGTGGTGACCGAGTCAAAGGAGCCTTCGAAGTTGCAGAGTATGCGGGATTCCTTGGCCAGCGGAAAGTCGGTGCAGTAGGCGCCGCCAATCTTGCCTTCCCGGCCTTCCGCGTCGATCCAGGAAAAGGTAAAGGCGTGGCGAGCAAAGTTTCCCATGCCGGGATCAAAGGCACTGAATTTATCGATGATAAAGTCCCGGCTTTCCTCCCAGGTCCAGGTGCGGCTCGCTGTGCCGACGGGGGCAAAGAGGTCGTAAAAGGCGCATCGGTCTACGCCGAGGATCCGGGCCTTGGCTTTGAGGTACCGGCGGAACAGGGGGAGGGAGCCTTCCATGACGGAAATGAGGGCGTCCAGGGTTTTCCGGCTGATCCGAGATTGATAGGCCGCCTTATCGAGGGCGGACTGCCAACCCCGGCGCTTATCGACCGTAATGGCAAAGCCCTTAACGCCGTTTAATGAGGCAGCCAAGGGGATTTTCATGGAGTCCCAGGCGGCAAGTTCCGCCTTATAGGCCCGTTCCCGGATTGCCCGGTCCCGATTGTGGGCCAGGTCTCGCAGGGCGATGACGGTCTTTTTTTCTCCCGTGGCGGGGTCCCAGAGGGCACTTACGGTTGATGAAATTGCCTCCTGGAGCCGGCTCCAGGCGTCGCCGCCGCTCCGGTTCAGGTCGTTTGCCAGGTCTTCCAGTTCCGGGGCCATCTGGTATTTGGCTCGGGTGAGCGCATCGGAGAGGAAAAATTTGTATACTTTAAGCTGTTCGTTTGTTTCTGCCAGGCTCAGTACCAGATCCGCCCGCTCGGCGAGCCGGGTCCTTAAGATGACCGCGGCTTTCCCCAGGGGGAGGGCGAGGGTTTCCAGGCTGTTAATTTCGTTTAATGCCCGGGAATTGCGGGTGTCCGTGGTATAGATAGCCGAAGCGTAGGATTCGAGGTTTTCGGCCAGGTCAGAGGCATCTTCGTAGCTGTGAATCCAGGTCAGCACAAGGCGTGCAGACTGGTCCTTATCTTCGGGCCAGGGCTGCTGGAGCTGGTCCAGGAGTTTTTGGGCCTGTTCGGCCAAAAGGTCCTTGTCCCGCAGGTATTCAGGGGCATCAAAGGAACTATAAATACTGGATAGGTTCCAGCGGGGAAGTTTAGAACCAGCGTTCATTGCCGTCCTCCCAGTCGATGATCTCCGATTCCTTAAAAAATAAGCCAATTTCCCGCTCTGCGCTGGCAGGGGAATCGGAGGCGTGTACAATGTTAAGCCTTGTTTGATAGGCAAAGTCGCCACGTATGGTACCGGGCTGGGCATTGGTAACGTCCGTGGGCCCTACAAGGCGGCGGACCGTGGCGATAACCCCGTCGCCCTCCAGCACCATGGCGACCACAGGTCCGGAAAGGGTGTAGGTTACCAGTTTATCGTAAAAATCCTTGCCCACATGTTCGCGGTAATGGGCTTCCACAAGGGAGCGGTCCATCTGCATCAATTTTAATCCGACGATTTTAAGGCCCTTCCGTTCAAAACGGGAAAGCACTTCTCCAACAATGCGGCGCTGTAAAACGCCGGGTTTCAGCATGGCAAAGGTGCGTTCTTTCATAGGGGTACTATATCAACTATGGGCTGGCTCGGCTACTATTCGTATGATACGGACATAAGGCAGAGTCCCCGTGCCGGGGCCGGTTCGGGGGCCCGGGAACGGTCCTGGGCATGCAGGAGGGCAGAAATGTCCTGTGGCTGCAGCTTGCCAAGGCCTGCCTGGACTAGAATCATGGTCATAATGCGGACCTGGTTCCAAAGAAAGCTGTCGGCGGTAAAAAAAATATCGAGCTGAGGACCCTTTTGTTCAATGCTGATACGGTGGATGGTCCTGACCCGGTTTGATTTGGATTTATCCGCCGTAAGGCTGGTAAAGTCATGGGTGCCTTCAAGAATTTTCGCTGCGGCCTCCATGGCAGTGAGGTCCAGCTGTTCCCGGATATGCCAAGAGTAGGCTGCCCGAAAGGGGTCTCCGGCGGGCCCCATCACAATGCTGTAGCGGTAGGTCCGTGTTTTTGCGTGATACCGGGCGTGGAAGCGGTCCGGGGCTGGCTCGATGAAGCGCACCGCAATGTCGGCGGGCAGTTCTTCGTTGACCGTCCGGAAGAGTTTTTCCAGGTCTGCTTTGACGGGAACCATCGCGCTTGCCACCTGGCCCGCTGCGTGGACCCCCGCGTCGGTGCGGCCTGCCCCCACAAGGTGCAAGGCCTGCGCAGTGTAGCTCCCCGGCGCTACTGCGCCGCCCGAAGCGCGGGGCAGGGCCGCCAGGATGGCCGCTTCCAGCACCGCCTGGACGGTTCTGCCGTTACCCTTTTGCCAACCCTTAAAGCGGCTCCCATCGTAGGCTACCACTAGTTTGATGGACCGGAGGTTCATCAATAGTCGATTCCGATAGCCTTGCGAAGCCGGGCAATGGTGCGGCTCGCAATGCTGCGGGCCTTTTCTGCCCCCTCTTTCAGGGTCTTATCCAAGCCCGCAGGGTCTGCAATGAGGGCCTCGAAGCGTTCTCGCATGGGGGTAAGTTCCCGGTTCACCACCTGGAACAGGGCTTCCTTTGCCTCGCCCCAGCCCATGCCTCCCGCACGGTATCGGGCGGCCAGGGCGTCCTGTTCTTCCTTGGTGGCAAACAGCTTGTAGAGGGCAAAAATCTGGCAGGTGTCGGGATCCTTGGGTTCTTCCACCGTTTGGGAATTGGTAACAATCCGCATGATAAGTTTGCGGAGCTGCTTTTCCGGCGCAAAGAGGGGAATATAGTTATTGTAGCTTTTGCTCATTTTACGGCCATCCAGGCCGGGGATTACCGCCACAGACTCCTGAATCAAGGCCTGGGGAATAACGAGCAGGTCCTTTTTATAGTTAAAATTGATGGCCCCCGCGATGTCCTGTGCCATTTCTACATGCTGGACCTGGTCCTTTCCCACGGGAACCACGTCGGTATCGAAGAGGAGTATATCCGCCGCCATGAGGACCGGGTAGGTATAGAGCCCCATGTTTATCCCCGCATCGGGGTCTTCGCCCTTTTCATTGTTTGCCTGGACCGCTGCCTTGTACGCATGGGCCCGGTTCATGAGCCCCTTGGCGGTAAAGGCCATCAATATAGTAGAGAGTTCAAAGGTTTCGGGGACCGAGCTTTGGCGGTAAAAGACCACCTTTTCTGGATCCAGCCCCGCAGCGAGCCATCCCGCGGCAACCTCTCTGATATAGGTCGTGAGCTCCTTGCTGTCCTTTACTGAGTTCAGGGCATGGTAGTCTGCTA
>JAIWNU010000169.1 GCA_020216655.1 Treponema sp.
ATGATGAGTTCTCTCTTCCCGGAGGATTGAACCTGTTCGAAGCCCTTTCTCCACTGGGAAAAAACCATTGAACCAATCATGGATTTCATGGGGCGGCAAAGACCGCTCCATGATTGTTTTCCCTGTTCAGTTAATCCGTTTCCGAACCTCTTCTACGAGGCCCTCCGGCGAGAAGCCGCCAAAAAAAAGCAGTTTCCCGTTCAATACAATAGCGGGGGTAAGCTCCGCCATTGAAAGAACTCTGTTTACGTCTTCGTGACGGGCCAGATTTTCTTTTGTTGCTTCATAAAAAGTTACTTGAGCTGAAATCCCAGCATCCTGTAACAACGCTTTAAATTCTTTCACCAAAGCTTCTGTTGTTTTCTTGGCCCCCGGAGTGCATTCCCCATCACCGCAATGGCCTTCGCAGCCCGCGCAAATTTCCTGGGCCGCGTATCCATAAATTTCAATGTTGTTCATAGCCTGTTCGATTCTAACCAACCTGGGTTTTTTCTACAAGCTCTGCCAGAAGCGGCATAAGCTGTTTTTTTCGGGAAACGATATCCTTTAGCACATAGACGCCGTCTTCTAGTTTGGGGAAGGTGAGCTGTGCCATAAAGGTCTTCTCTCCTTCTACAAAGAGAATGGAGGTTAACTCGGTCACATCGGTAACCATGAGGGCGCTAAAGAGCCGTTTTTCCGCCGTTTTTACGGCCCGCAGTTCTGCGATAATTTCATTCTTTCGCGCTACAAGTTCTTCCGTTGTATCGGTTTCTACCTGGCTGACGGTAAAGCGGGCTCCCTGCTCCTGGTATTCCTTCATGTCCATACGGACAAGTTCGTCTGCAGGCCGATTGTTAATCTGGCTGGCGGCACTCATGAGTTCTTTCCCCAGAATGGAAATCTCAAAGCCCGTAATAGATGCAAGGTAATCCGCCGCTTCCCGATCTATATCGGTGGTGGTGGCCGATTGCAATACCAGGGTATCCGCTAAAATACCGCACAGAAGGATGGATGCGGTGGGCCTATCCAGGGGTATCCGTTGCTCCCGATATAGGTTGGTGATGATGGTGCTTGTGGCGCCAACAACCTTGTTGATAAAGGTGATAGGATAGCGGGTCGAAAGGTTCCCAAGCCGGTGGTGATCGATGACTTCCAGGATTTTATAATTCTCTATGCCCTCAATAGCCTGGGTCGGTTCATTATGATCTACCATAATAACCTCCAGGTTGGGTTCCTTAATAAGATCCCCTTCGGAAAGAACCCCCGCAATGCGATGCTCGTCATCTACCACGGGCAGGCACCGGGATGCAGACTGGGAAAGACTTTGGCGAATTTTCCGCACCGGGTCCCGCAGGTTTACGGCCTGGATTGTCTCGTCTCCCATAAAGCCCACCGGGGTAGAATAAATAATCAGCAGTGATGTGGAGCTCGTATCAAAGGGGCTAATAATGATGGAAACCTTATTCTGTTCAGCCAGCTCAATGATATCCTTTTCTAAGGTAATCCCGTTGGTGATGACCAGGGCCCGCACTTTTTTTTCTATGCAGAACCGTTGTATTTCGGTCCGATCCCCTACGATGACCAGGGTGTTTTCCGGCATTTCGGCCGACAGATGGGTCCTAAACGTTTCTTCTGTGGAGCCTGCCACCACAATCAGGGATTTCCGCACCTCTGTCTCATCGAAGACCGTTATTGGCTGAGCTCTGAGGGTAGAAATAAGCAGGTTTATAGAGGTAGGAATGGCAGACTTTTTATGGGGATTTATTTTCTGCAAGATATACTTGGCAAAGGCGTTGTAATGGAGCAGGCTTTTGTAAGTTCCATCCTGATTCACAATCGGAAGGACCTTGAGGGACTCCCGCTCCATCCGCTCCAAAGCTTCCCATAAAGAAATGTCTGCAAGCACGCTCACGGGTTTGTCGTTAAGGTAATAGGCTACTTTGGGAACCAAGTCCGGTATGAATTCCGGAATAGGCATCCCAAAGCGGTTAAAAATATACTCAGTTTGGGGATTAATTTTCCCCGCCCTGCCTGCCTTATAATGAGATAGTCCCTGCAGGTTTTTGAGCCGCGCATAGGCTGCGGCAGAAACGACCGAATCTGTATCGGGATTGCGGTGCCCGATGACGTAAACCAGTTTATCCATGCTTAATTTTTCCTGAAAATGGTGATGCTGTGCCGGGCAAACGAAGCCTTTTGTTTTCCGATTCTTTGTATATGGTTGATGAGGGGCCGCCCGGTTTCGATAGCGTCAAACAGCTGCGGGGCCTGGGCTCGGTTCAACTGCATCCCGCGATTCGCTAGATTAATAATTCCCTGCACTTTTCCATCACGGCTAAAGACATGGAACAGGTCCTGTTTAAGGCGGAGTACCCCATAATCGCCATCTGCGAGTTCATCGTAAAGCTGGGAAATTCGTTTTGTCAGTGCCCTGTCTTCTTCTGAAAGATGGGCAGGATCATCGGAGAACATAACCTGGCTTGCAAGCATAAAATTGGTAAGGGCCACTACTTCCTTTTCCTCTTCGGTAAGCTTGCAGTTTTGTGAGCGCAGGAAAACCACATCCGGATCGTTTACATATATCGTATTATCCATGTATGAACGTCCGATGGTGTCATGGAGGCTGACATAGGCTGCAGGCCGGCCTACATGACCAACGAGCTTAACCTTCAGCCAGTCCCATTGTTCTTTAGTATCCGCTCCAATCCGGGAAAGGGGGAAATGTTTGTAGGAAGGACCAAAGGGAACCCCGCAGCCTAAATAAGCCACAGGCAGCCCTGTTTTGGTTGTCTGCCGGGAGGTCAGAATTGCGCAGGCCCTTTCATAAAGCTCATAGGCAGCTCCTCCTCCTGCAAAAGCGCCATGGAGTAAGCCCGCATAGAGAAAGTCCAGTTTAAGATACCGGTAGCCCCATTCGTTTATGGCCCGATCCATTATACGGTCTAAATATTCCTGAACAGCAGGAAGCGATAGGTCAAGACAATAGAACTGTTTATCCCACAGGTCGTTGTATCCGGCTACAACGAGGGCTCCCTCTTTATCCTTAAGTACCCAATCGGGATGTTCGGTAAATACTGGGGACTTTCGTGTAACCAGAAAAGGGGCAATCCAAAGCCCAGGAATATAGCCCTTCGCTTCTATTGCTTCTGAGACGGTTTTAAGCCCTTTCGGAAACTTGTTTGTGTCTATTTCCCAGTGCCCGACTGCCTTTTCCCATCCATCATCGATCTGGAACACCGTAGGCCGCTTGCGGTCCACATACTGCAGCTTGATGAGGTTGTTTGTGGTCCCCAGGCTCTCCAGGTCCTCCAGGATGAGCCTTTCATTAATGTCTGTGTAGTGGTTGTACCAGGATTCAAAACCGCCGGGCATGTCGCGCTTGGTGATCCATGGACTAGCCTGCGGAACTCTCTCCCTTCCGCTGCCCTGCCTGAGGAAACTGAGGTCCGAAAACCGTTGTTCACTTTGGTACAGTTTGCGCAATGTGTCTTTTAGATCAAAAAAACCTTCCGCATTAAACACATATAGCTCAGCAATCGTTTCTCCCGAGGCCCATGCTTTGTTTTGGGCAAATACTTCTATGGAGATGCGGCCCGATTTTCTGTCTATCCGATAGGTAACAGGCGGTAGTGTTCCACCTTCTTTTGATGCAATACAGAGGTAGGTGCTGCCAGAACGGATGTACATAATAAAATGTCCCAATATTTCACCTTTCCCGGGATTATCTCCGTCGCGGTTGGTAAATTTCAGAAGCTCGGGCACCACATGTACTTTCCGTGGCAGGGATTCGTTCCCAACCAGTTCCCAGCCTGCAGACCAGGATTGCCAGCCCCCTGGATGAATGGCCAGTTTTGATTTTTTAGCAAGAGCCTTAACGAATGCTGTATTAGCCTGTGCCAACTGGGCTGCTTCTTCAAAGGTTACCGAATCGATAAGCAGTGCTGCCTGTTCGTCGCTGTTTTGGGCTTCTTTGATTTCTTCGGGAGCACTGACAATGTATTGGATTAAAACTCCTTTTTCTAATGCATTGAAAGATTTGATGCTGCGTTGAATGCCATTAATTTCCATAGGTGCTGTCCTTTACTAAGTTTATGCTCCAGTTTACTATGACTGCGGGAGAACTGTAAATAAGAATGATTGAACTCATCGTATTATTAGGAAACCACGGCAAGCAATATCAGAACAATCGGCACAATGCAGCCTGGCTGCTCTGGGAAAAAACACGGCTTAGTTCGCTTGTGTCGATGCAAAAGAAATTCAAAGGTCGTTATGGAAGTCTCGATTATCTAAAATTACAAGGTATTATGGGGCTCCAGGAATGGCAGGATAAAGCAGAGCAGGTACTGAAGCTAGGGCCTCAGGTTCATCAATTTCCAGACCCGTATCCGGATAAAATTCACTTCTTATTGCCCGAAACCTATATGAATCTCTCGGGGGATGCTGCAGGAGAAGCGGCTGCATTTTATAAAATACCTGCAGAACGTATTTTGGTTGTCCACGATGAACTTGAATTGCCCTTAGGAACAGTATCGTTTAAATTTTCTGGCGGTTTAGGGGGGCATAATGGGCTCAGGTCTATGAAAGCTAACCTTGGCACCGCAGATTTCTGGCGATTAAGGATCGGTATCGGCCGGCCGGATCACGGCGATATTGCTTCCTATGTGCTTTCAGATTTTACAAAAGAAGAATCAAGCATTCTTGAAGGGGTTTTGACTATTTCTGCCTTCGCTCTGGAGTTTGCCCTGGTGTTTGGTCCCGAGGTGATGCTCCCCGCTTGGAATAAACGATCTCTCATTACTTGACCCTTTTGGTTCTTTTATAGCTAATAGTTGTTATGGAAACAAAAAAAAATACCGCAGAATCATTTGATGAGCTCTATTCGGTGGTAAAACGGCTTCGGGCAGACGATGGCTGTCCCTGGGATCGGGAGCAGACCCCGGAAAGTCTCCGGGGCGCGCTGATTGAGGAAACCTATGAATGTGTTGAGGCTATAGATTCAAAAGACTGGCCCCATATTCGAGAAGAACTGGGAGATATTTTTCTCCTTGCGACCATGATTTCCTATATGCATGAACAGCAAGGTCTTTTTGCTGTCTCTGATGTTTTACAGGAGATAACTGCAAAACTGATCCGCCGGCATCCCCATGTGTTCGGCGAAAGCAGTGCTTCTACCAGTGCAGAGGTCCTGGAACAGTGGGCAAAAATTAAGGTGGAACAAGAGGGCAGAAAACCAAAAGATTCACTTATGGATCAGGTTTCACGGGCTCTGCCGCCCCTTGAACGGGCCTATAAAATTCAGAAAAAAGCTGCCAAAGCCGGATTTGACTGGCCCGATTCGGCAGGAGTTTGGGATAAAATTGAGGAAGAACTTGCAGAGGCACGGGAAGCATGCCAAACCCACCAAAGTGAAGCTTCATCTGAAAATAAGGAGCACTTGGAAGAAGAGCTGGGGGATCTTCTTTTTTCTGTGGTAAATATATGCCGCTACCTTCAGGTTGACCCTGCGGTAGCCCTCCAGCGGACCAATAACAAATTTGTCAGGCGTTTTAAGTATGTAGAACAATCCATGAAAGCTCAGGGGCTGCCGATGGACAAGGAACATATATCACTGATGGAACAATACTGGCAGGAGGCAAAAAATGAAGACTAACCTTGTGGTGACTGCTTTACAATTGTAGTAAGAGCCCTGTTAAATTGGTTTGCATGACATATAAAAAGGGGATGTCCTCAACGTATTGGGCATCCCCTTTACATCTAGCACAATTAGCGGATGAAGAGAGACATGATTGCCACAACGATCATAGCCACAATGCCTTCCACCGCAGTTGCCGATGTATAGGCTTTGTAGGCCGTGTTAACCGGCATATTGGAGAACTGGGACACTACCCAGAAGTAGGAGTCATTGGCGTGGGAGACTACCATGGCTCCGGCTCCGATAGCAATGACGGTCAATGCCGGGTTTAGCCCCAGGGTCTGAAGCAGGGGGGCGAGAATAGTTGCAGTTGTGATAATAGCGACCGTAGAGGACCCTTGAGCAGTCTTAAGAGCCGCAGCAATTATAAAGGGAAGGAAAATCCCAAGATTCAGACCGGTCATGTTGGTTTTTATAAAATCAACAATTGGCGATCCCTGCAGCACCTTTCCAAAGGATCCGCCTGCGCCGGTAATGGCAAGAATTATTGCCGCATCTTTAATACCCGCAGCCATCCACTTGTCTACAGCAGTTCCCATTTCGTCCTTTTTAACAAGTAACAGGGAAATCAGAACACCGATGGTAAGGGCTGTAACGGGATCTCCGATAAAGCTGATAGCCGGAGTGAGCCATCCTTCCTTTCCAAAGGGTTTTGTCGGGAAATCTGCTACCGATTTAAGGAGTATGAGAATGATGGGCACGACCAATGGCATAAAGGACATGAAGGCCGAGGGCAGTTTTCCATATTTATTGATGAGATCCGAATAAGACTCTTCCACATCGGAGGGGATGTCGTATTTTTTACCGATTGTGATGGCCCAGAAATAGCCTGCCAGCATTGCAGGAATAGCCGCAATAAGACCGTACAGGATAACGAGCCCGAGGTCAGCCCCAACAGTGCCTGCCGCAGCAATTGGTCCCGGTGTAGGGGGAACCATGGTGTGGGTTGCATAGAGGCCGGTCGAAAGAGCAATGGCCATGACTGCCATAGAAGTACCTGTTTCCTTTGCGAGGGCTTTATTGAGGGGGGTAAGAATGACATAGCCTGAATCGCAGAATACAGGAATAGAAACGACATAGCCCGCCACACTCATCGCCAGCGGAGACCGTTCTTTCCCGACCAGTTTCAGAATTGCCTGGGTCATAGAAAGGGCTGCACCAGTTTTTTCCAGGATAATACCGATGATGGTACCAGCTACAATGACGATACCAATGCTGGACAAGGTTCCGCCAAAGCCGTCTTTAATAGCCTTGACTACATTAAGAGCTGGCATGCCGATGGCAAGCCCAAAGAGGAACGCCACCATGATGAGTACTACAAAGGCGTTTACTTTAAGCTTCCCGGTAAAGAAGACAATGAGCACCACCGCAACCAGTAAAAGCAGCAGCGCAATACCACCTGATACCATACATACCTCCGTTTAGTCCCTCGCGGACCGTGTAAGGGGCTTATCTAAACCCCTTTAGCTTATTGTAAGGGTGTTTCTCAGTATCGTCAAATTTAGACCTGTCCGAAGTTCATTAAAACTTGTTTAATCCGCTGTTCAAGCAGTGAGAATGAGAAAAAACGTTTACCCAGCTCAAAGTTTTTCATAGTCATCATGCGGACCGCTTCAGGAGTATCTAAAATCGCCCGAACCGCATCCAAAGTATCATCGGTGATATAGGAATCCATGGTAACTACATCAAAATCGACAGGCTCAATATCCTGTTCAAAAATAGAATAACGGTTAACCAGAATAGGTTTACGAAACCAGATTGCTTCAAGAAAGGCATTGCCAAAACCTTCATACAAGGAAGGATAGGTAACAAAGTCTGCGTTAAGATAACAATCCCAGAGACTGTATTTCCTTTTGCCCTCTGCTGTAATTCCCCGCGAAGGACCGATAATATCGGGCCGTACAATCACATCAACACCCAAAAGCCGGCCGTATTCCATGGTGCGGTTAAAATACCCGCTGCCCTCATCCCGTTCCTGGTGGCTGATGAGCAGCTTGGCCCGATGGTCCTTGAGCCTGTGAGCCAGTTCTATTGCATGTTCTATGCCCTTTCGGGCAATAATACGCGTTGGCTGCAAGAGCAGTGTATCATCGGCACCAATCCCCAGATCGGATCGCAACATACGGGCATAATCATCCATCTCTGGAGGTTCTTTGGAAAAGTCAAACACATTGGGAATAATGATTGATGAAAGTCCGCAGCGGTATGAGAGCTGTTTTCTCGCTTCGCTGTTAATAACCACATGATTTATAGTATGAAGTCTCGGAGGAAAGGCCATAGCCAGATAGTCTTCTACTGCGTTAACCGTAAAACGCTGCCGTTCCCAGGCGAAATCATGGTGGTGAGCAATGGTGGGTATTCCGGTTTCCGCAATTACTTCGGTTATTGCAAGCCCCAGGGGAATGTTCATCGGTATAGTCACTGCATTTTCAATGATGAGTAGATCCAGCTTGAAGGTATCAACAAAGTCATACAGTGCCTTTTTTAAATGAAACCGTACTTCTTGAATTGCTCCTGTCAGGGCTCGGCTGCGAACAGTAGTACCGAAACAACGTTCCTGGATCTCCTGGATTTGCGGATGTCCGAAAAAGGCAAGATCAAAAACCATGGATTTTTGGGGATCCCAGTCCGAGAGGCCTGAAAAAAAATAGCATTCGTAGCCCATCCGCTCGAGAACCGTTCTCCATTTTTCTGTTTCGAGAGAGACCCCATCGGTTCCCTGAAAACGGGTAGAAATAAAGCCTACATTATGTATATGGTCAGACCTGCTGAGGTACACGGTGATTCCCTGTTACCCTGTCGGATAAAGCCGTTCCAAACGGGATCGAAGATGCCGTTCGGTAATGCCGAGTGCCCTGGCTGCAGCACTTTTATTTCCCTTGGTATCATTGAGCGCCTTTTCGATAAGGCTCCGTTCAAATTCTGCCATTTGCTGCTCATAGGGTTTTTCTACCATTTGCCATGGGGCGTTTTTATTGAGCGGCGGCAGATCCCGTTCAAGAATGATATCCCCTCTGCACAGGACTACTGCGCGTTCTATAATATTTTCCAGTTCCCGAACATTTCCGGGAAAATCATGATGCATGAGTGCATTCATCGCTTCCCGGGAAAGGCCCCGTACATTGCGATGGTTCCGTTCGTTAAATTTATTGATAAAATGCTCAACCAACACCGGTATGTCTTCTTTCCGATGCCGAAGCGGCGGAAGTTCAAGGGTGATAACATTGATACGGTAATAAAGATCTTTCCTGAACACCCCCTGTTCCACCAGGGCTGAGAGATTCCGGTTTGTGGCAGCAATGATGCGTACATTAAGCTGCCGCGGGGTGTTTTCTCCAAGCCGTTCAATAGTCCCAAATTGAATGGCCCTGAGCAATTTTACCTGGATGGCTACAGGTATATCCCCGATTTCATCAATAAATAAGGTTCCGCCATTTGCCATTTCGAAGCGGCCAATGCGATCCGTATCGGCACCGGTAAAGGCCCCTTTTTTGTGACCAAAGAGCTCGCTTTCTGCTAATGATTCTGCGAGGGCAGAAATGTTCACCGCTACAAAAGGCTGATTTTTCCGAAGCGATCGTTCATGGATGAACCGAGCCACGAGCTCTTTACCGGTGCCGCTTTCACCGCAAACGACTATTGTAGCATCACTCTCTGCGCAGCGTGCTGCGGTCTGCATGACCTGGGCCATTTTATTGCCCTGATAGATGATACCCGCCGATGCTGGAGAGCTTTCTTTTCCTTCTGCGGGGGGTAAAAAGGCTTCCCGTATTAAGACGCCCTTCTCATAAATGCGGAGCACCATTTTTTCTATTTCTTCCGCATTGGTTGGTTTTACCAAATAGTCATCCGCACCCTGTTTAAGAATTTCTACTGCTTCCCGGGCGTCAGAAAAGGCGGTCATGACTACCACCGGAATCATAGGGTTCATTTGTTTAATAGCGTTTAGTACCTCAATTCCGTCCCCGTCAGGGAGCCTGAGGTCGGTAAAGACAAGATCTATAACCTGGTCATGGGCAAGCTGGAGCCCTTCCTGTTTCGTCTCCGCTGTAAGATATTCTACAGGAGGATACTGTATGTGTTTAAAGATTAATGCTAACCGCTCGAGTTGGGCTGGATCATCATCAATCGCCAGTATCGTCATCATTATATAAACTATATATTGCTTTTTGATTTCAGACAATAGAAACTTGGAAATATCTAAAAACTCTATTATTAAATGGTTGAGGTTCTAATGCGGGGGCGGCAGACCTGGACAGATTCCCTGTCAGCAATAAAAAAAAAGGACTGTCCAGGTTTCCCCCGGACAGTCCCCATGCTCTTTAACACTCAGAAGTGAGCGTTTTTACTATTTTTAGAAGGGCCGTTCAGCCAGGTACTTGTATTCCTTCCAAGTCCGTTCGATCTGGGCCTTGGCCTTAGCAAGCAGTGCATCGGCCCGGGCTGGATCGGCTGCTTTAAGAGCCTTGAACCGAACTTCCTTGTACATGAAGTCTTCCATCGGTGTGGTCGGATCCTTGGAATCCAACTGGAAGGGGTTTTTGCCCTGGGCTTTGAGCCGGGGATCGTAGCGGTAAATCGGCCAGAGTCCGCTGGTGACCGCTGCCTTCTGCTGATCCATACCCTTCATCATATCAATACCGTGGTTAATACAGTGGGAGTAGGCAATGATGATGGACGGACCATCGTAGCTTTCAGCTTCCCGGAATGCCTTGATAGTCTGGGCTATATTGGCGCCCATAGACACCTTGGCTACATAGACATAGCCATAGCTCATAGCGATAGCACCCAGGTCTTTTTTGGTAATTTCCTTTCCAGCCGCGGCAAACTTAGCAATGGCGCCCACGGGGGTTGCCTTAGACATCTGTCCGCCGGTGTTGGAATACACTTCCGTGTCCATGACCAGGATGTTAACGTTTTTGCCAGAGGCAATCACGTGGTCAAGACCGCCAAAGCCGATATCGTAGG
>JAIWNU010000170.1 GCA_020216655.1 Treponema sp.
GTTTGTATGGTCTGGAATGAACCGATCAATTTATCGCGTAAAGACCGCCGGTATAGTTCCCCTGCCCATGCGGAACTGGAAGCCAACCTGTTTGCAGTCCTCTCTGATCCCTTAACGGCCAATTCGTAGTTCCAAGGCGTGGGCCGTTTCTTTTGCAGCAAGCATGAGCCGTTCCATAACCGGCGGTATTAAACGGATAAGCATTTCTGCCCCCCTTTTTCCACCCCGCCCATACCATGCTTGTTCCGCTTCCGCCCATTCAGAAAAGACTCGGGGAATATAACTTAAGGTTAAAGAAAAAAGGAGAGAAAAACGAAGATAGGGATGCTTAATGGGGCCAAACAAGTTTTCGAACCCTTCTAGAGCATCCCGAAGATCCGATATTTTCGTTGAATAAAAAAAGATTGATGCAGAAGCAAAGGAAATCCCAATTGCCCAGAGAAAACGAAACCCTGAAAACAGGGCATCTCTATTAAAACCGATGGGTGACAATTCGAAAGCGCCAAACAGCACAAATGCGAAGGTGGTAATCAGCATGGGACCGGACCCTGTAAGCAGTTTTCTTGGATCGATTCGCCCAAATATGGAGAGTATGACAAGAGAAAGGCTGATAGCTAAAAGCCCGGCTGCAGGCGCTCCAAGGGCATAAATGCTCAAGGCTCCCATTCCAGCGAGCTTGATGAACGGATGTACCCTATGAAGGTGCCCTTCGGTGCACTGGTATTCAAAGGCTATTTCCCGAGCCATGTACAATCCTCCACCGTTTTATAATGGTGCCTGGGATCCCGTATACCATATTCAGGTTTGAGCCGGTCAAGGACCTCTTGAGCTCCCCCATCATCCCAAATGGCCCCGTCGTGCAGGATAACAAGCCTGTCCGCCAACCCTAAGATTTTTTCTAGTTCGTGGGTAAGGACTATAACCGTCTTATTTTCCCGTTTCAGCTGGTCAATCAATTCAAGCACCTGTACCACCCCATGATAATCCAGGTTTGCAAAGGGTTCGTCCATAATGACCGTGTCGCAGCCCATGGCTAAGATCCCTGCTACCGCAAGACGCCGCTTTTCTCCCCCCGAAAGCCTCCGGGGGGGCGTATGTTTTTTGGATGAGAGGTCAAGTCGTTGCAGAATTTCATCAACCTGGATCTGGAGGGCCTTTCCCCGGACTCCTAAATTTTTCGGTCCAAAGGCTACATCATCCGCCACGGTTTCGCCGATAATTTGGGCATCCGCGTCCTGGAATACAAGCCCTACGGATTGTCTCACCTGGGAGAGGACTTCCATGAGGGGCTTGCCCCTATATAAAACACGGCCCGCACTGGGCTCCACGAGTCCCACCAGGGTTTTCATGAGCAGGGTCTTACCGGAACCGTTCGAGCCTGCAATGAGGGTGCATTGTCCTGCATATAATTCCAGGTTTATGTCCCGAAGCGCTTCTGTACCGTCAGGAAAACGCTTCCACAGCGATTCGATGCGGTACAAGGTGTCAGGCAAGGTATCATGCATGGTAAATATCTGAGACAAGGCTCCGCAAACGGGGGGTGATGAGACAAGCTACCGCCCCTTTCACTAGGTCGCCCATGATAAAGGGCAAAAGGCCGGCGGTAAGGGTTTTAGGCCAGTTCCCGTTCATGACCATGTTCAGCCTGAGCAAGCCCGGTATATAAATGACTATAATGCCCGCTAGAGTGGCCCCAATGATTCTGAGCCAGCGGGTTCCAAGGACGGTGCGGGGCGATCCTGAGATAAGGCCCGCCACAAGGGATGCAAGGAAATAACCTGCTAAATAGCCTCCCGTGGGACCTAAAAGCACCGCAAGCCCGCCCTTGGCTCCCGCAAAAACCGGGGCTCCCAGGGCTCCAATTATCAGGTACAGGGCGGTGGCAGCGCTGCCCATAAGGGGGCCTAAGACCATGCCGGAAAGGAGGGCAAACATGTTTTGCAGAACCACTGGCACGGGCGAAAAGGGCAGGGGCACGCTGATAAAGGCCCCCGCGGTGGTCAAGGCTGCAAAGAGGGCGACGAGCGAAAGGGACAAAAGCAGTTTTGTTCGGTTTTCCATTATGTTTCTCCTTGTGGAGCTTTGCTCCAATTATTTATTCGTGTTTCCCAGGCAATTAAAAAGTTTTGCAAGAGGAGCTTTCGGGATACCTCTTTCCCGGTGAGTTCTCTGCAGCTCGTGCTGCTTCTGTCTTGAATCAGGTCATTTACATGGAGTCCTATGCCTATGGACATCCATTGAATCCGTTCATCTAAGGCATGCAGTTCTGATACGATTCCAGCGATTTTTTTGTGGTTCACATACAGATCCGGGTAGTTTTCATACTGGACAGAAAGACCTAAATCTTTTTCTAAAACAGAGCCAAGGCAGTTTTGGGCTGCATGGATATACTTTTGGTATTGGGATAGATGTTCATATGGCCGTTCGAGCAAAGTTACATAGAGTCCTCCCGGCTGGGAATCCCAGCGGCCGCCATGCCTTGCTATAGACCCGGTTTGCGTTCCCGCTACGATGATTGCGCCGCCCGGAGTACCCCCCTGTGCAAGCTGCCGGGCCTGATGCATGGTGCTGTCGATGCTGTGGTAGTAAAAAAAACGATCTTCTCTGCCGGGAAATTCCCAGGGATACAAGAAGTCATCGGGCCCGGAGCCGCGAACAAAGCGGTACCCTTCGTTTTCTACGCTTTCAATCGGGTAACCGGCCTGCTTAAGGCCCTCAACGGCCTTCCAAACCGCTACCCGGGACACATGGGCTTGCTGAGCCAGGGTCTCACCCGACAAAAGCTCTCCTTCAGCGTTACGGAGCAGAGAAAGGACTACGGCCTTGGTAGATACCTTTGCATGGGAGCCAGAACTGTCTGGTTTGGAACTTATGTTAACCATGAATATTTATTGGTTAACATATGCAAGCGTGAGAGTCAAGCCCTGGGGCGACGAAGTCCCGCTATAAAATGAATGATGACGAGGCTAAAAAAGATACTTGCCGCTAAAGCCACAAACCAGTCTCCTAAAAGATAGTAGGTCGTCATACCGCCTGCTTTCTGAATAGGTACCACCGTGGCAAGGTATTTTTCGGTAAAGGGCGGAAGACTCTGGATGATCCGGCCTTCGGCATCAATAACTGCAGTAATGCCCCCGTTGGTTGAACGGACCAGGACCCGGCGGTTTTCCACGCTCCTAAAACGGGCAGCCACGAGGTGTTGGGTCTCGGATGAAACGGTCTGAGACCAGGAGTCATTGGTCAGGTTGATGAGCAGGTCCGCGCCGTTTTTAAAAAAGTCCCGGCAGACATCGGCAAAGGCATCCTCAAAACAGATAGGGGTGCCAAATCGGATAATTTTTCCTTCATCTGTCTCTACCTGCATGACAACCGCTTCGGTCCCCATGGTCCAGGTGCCTTCAAGCCCGACCGCTTTTTTCATAAAATCCTTCATCCACTGGTATTCCCAGAAAGGAATTGCCTCGGCAAATGGAACGGGGTGCCGTTTAGCATAGGAATACAAAATAGAACTGTCGCTCTGAATATAAATAACTGAGTTAGTAGCATCGTAGGTTTCCCAATTCAAAACGACCGGAGCGCCCGTAAGGAGGGGGACATCATGTTCAGCGAGGAATGGTACCAGCGGGTCCTGTTTGGGATAGCGCTTATAAAAACCGAGATAGTCTGCAAAGGGTCGGCGGAGCACCGTTTCTGACCAGACTATCATGGCAGGTTTTTTAATTCCCGTTTCTGCCTCGTACTGCTCCATTCCTTGGCGGCTTAAGCGTACCGCCGTCTCTAGGGCTCTCAATTCTCCGTCCATCCAGGAATCGGCGTTGTGTTGGATGAGGAGCAGGGGGAGCTTTCCGACCACCGGACTTGGATGTGCGAGGCGCACCATACCGTAGAGGGAAAACCAAATAAAAATAGCGCATCCTACCAGTGCTGCTCGGAGCCAATTGCGGAAGTTTTTTTGCCTATATAGGTTCTGCTTGTTCCATCGCCCTGTGAGCATAGGAACCAATTCTGCCGTCAGAGCCGAGGATAGGGCTAGGAGAAAGCTCAGACCGTACACTCCCAAGGAATCGGCAATCTGAATCATCCGGGGATAGTTATTAAGTCCATAGGCTACAAGCCCCCAGGGGTAGCCTAAGAAGCCGATCGATTTACCCCATTCCCAGACGGTCCAGCCCAGGGCTACCACAAAGGGCCGCAGCACAGAAAACTCTGGATACATGGATTTTAAGCCCGTTGTTTTGGCGGATTTCCAGAATAATCCCTCTAGATTAGTTGTGCTTGCCCAGCGCAAATACCCCGCTACCAGCATGTGCAAAAAACCATAGGCAAGACTGGTTGAGCCGATGGTCCACATTGCATAATCCTTAAAAAAATACAGCCAATAGCTGGAGACCGCATGTGAAATCGTTCCAAATATAAAACCGAGCAAAGCCGCACCCTTGTATGTCCGAGTCTTTTTAAGTGCGACAAAATATGGAGCAAGGCAAAAAAATGCGACGAGGGCATTTCCATAATAGGCAAGCTCATTGGGAACCGCCAAGGATAACAGCAGGGCAGAAAAAACCGATGCTACAACATTCATGGCTCCCATTCTATCAAAGGGGCATAGTTTCCGAAAGACCTCTGTTTTATAAAATATTTTGATTGAATATTAGGCCAAATTCATATATTATGAGAGAAAAGAAAACTATCGGGGGCCCGCGTTATGAAGGACATCGGTTCTATACATCTTAAGGAATACGAAGCCGATATTGACGGTTCAGAACCGGTCATGATTGCGGAATCCCCAGGCCGTCTCCATTTGATGGGTGAACATGGAGAACCCGGCGCCGCCTTGCTCCTTACCACCGCCATAAACCGCCATGTGCGGGTTGCCATAAGCCACCGCAAAGACAGTTCCCTGCGTTTTTTTGCCGCCGATTTGGGTGAACGAAAACGGACAACCCTCATCAATTTAAAATATAAACGGGAAGACCGATGGGCCAACTTTATAAAAATGGCCATCCATGGTTTTGCCGAATGGGGGTATCCCATAAAGGGGCTTAACTGCACCCTGACAGGCAACATTCCTCAGCAGGTAAGCCTTGCATCCTCTTCTGCTATCGAGGTTGCCAGCGCCCTGGCCTTGCGGGCCCTGATTGCCCCGGACCTTTCTGACAAGGAACTTCTTAATCTTCTGTCAGACGCGTCCTTTTCCTTTTTCGGCCGGAACGAACATCCCTTGGACCATCTCATTGCCCTCTCTTCAAAGCAGAATCATTTTCTTGTGGTGGATGAACTTGATATGTCTGTCCGCCACATCCCGCTTCCCTTTAAGGACTACAAGATTCTCATCACCGACTCACGGGTGCCCCGTTTCGGGGTCGATACGGAATTAAAACAGCGGAACCGGGATATCCGAAAAGGTTTAGAAATGCTCTCCCATAAACGGGAGGGGGCAACCTTTCGCGACTATGTTACCGAGGACCTCATGGAATCTATGGGGGCCCTGCCGGAAGAAATCCGCCGCCGGTCCTTGCATGTGGTTAAGGAACTGCGCCGGATCTATGATGCGGAAGAGGCCCTGAAAAAGAGCGACCTTAACAGCTTTGCTAAGGCGGTCTACCACTCCCATGAAAGCCTCCGGGATCTGCTGGAAGTATCCTGCCCCGAAATCGACTGGCTTATTAAACGGTCCGGCGAAATCAACGGTGTACTCTGTTCCCGTATGACCGGTCAGGGCTTTGGAGGCTGTACCTATACCATTATTAAGGCTGATGCGGTGGATGAATACACCAGGCGGCTTGAAGATTACGAACGTATTTTCGGTTTCAAGCCCATTGTGCACGAAGTGAGCGAAGCGGGACCTGCGTCCTTGGTGCACAGCGGCGCCCTGGTTTCTGCAACGGAATAGGGTATGGCAGGAAGTTTGCAAACCGGTATTCACCTGTATCGTTCAAAACGCTGGGATGCGGCGCTTAATGAACTGCTCCAGGTTGATACATCCACCTTTGGCGCCGAAGAAAATGCCGAATTAGCCTATTTTCTCGGTCTTTGCTATACAAAACTCGAACAGTTTGACAATGCCCTTTTATACCTAGAGCAGGTGGTAACCGGCGGTTCTAATCCTCTGCGGACCTATCAGTGCCGGATGACCTTGGCTTATATCTATTCTGTTACAGGCCGCTCTAAATTGGCCGAATTTGAACTCCAGCAGCTTATAGAAAAGGGTTTTGAGTCGGTCCAGATTTATGCCACCATGGCCTATGCTGCGTATACTCAGAAACACTATGACGAAGCCATAGAGCTATATCAAAAAGCCCTGGACCTTGAACGGGATAACCCGACCGCACTTAATGGACTCGGTTACATTTTGGCCGACACGGATCGGGATATACGGAGGGGGCTTATACTGTGCAAGAAGGCGGTAGAAAAAAAGCCCCAGAATCCTGCCTATATGGACTCCCTGGGTTGGGCCTATTTTAAGAATGGAGAAATTCTGGAAGCCCGGACGTGGCTGCGGCGGGCCCTGGATTTGCTTCCCCAGCATCCTGAAATTAAACAGCATATGAAGACTGTTCTGGGAGCAGATTGATGAAAAAACCTGTGGCACTTTCAATTATCCTTCTTGGTTTTGCAGCGCTTTCTGTACTGTTTAGCCAGGATGCAAATACCGGTTTTGACCGCAATGCCCTCATGGCTCGGGACGAATTTCGCCGGGGAATCCTGGCTTACAACCGCTATGGTTTTAATGAAGCCCTTTTATCCTTTGAAAAAGCCCTTTCCTATAAGCCGGCGGAGCCGCTTATTCTGGAATGGCTCGGACGGGCCTATTACCGTTCTGGCTTAGAAGAAACAGCCCTCCGGCAATGGCAGGAAGCATTGCGGCTTTATCCCGCTGGATCTAAACAGTCTCTGCTCCTTACCAGTTATCTTGAAACCATACGAAACCGGCGGGCCCTTTTTTTTATGTCCGAAGACCAGATCCGTTTTGTGGAGTCAGGCCGCTACCCGGCCAAACAGGGCGGGATGTTCCTCTACCGGCAGCCTTCGGCAGTACTGCCCCTGCCGGATGGATCTGTATGGGTCGTTGCCTATGGATCTAACGAAATCCTTCGGATTGATGTAAATGGGGTCATTAAACAGCGGGTACGGGGTCCTTTGAATGGTTTTGACCGTCCCTATGACATTGCCCGATCTTCCGACGGTCGCCTCTTTGTGTCTGAATACCGGGGGGGCCGAATAAGTGTCCTTGATAGTCAGGGAAACTGGAAAGCCTATGTGGGTACCAAGGGCCGCGGCCCTGGCCAGTTTATCGGCCCCCAAAATATCTGCATCGACGGTGAAGATTACCTGTATGTGGTCGACTTTGGCACCCAGCGGATTTCCAAGTTTACCCCCGATGGTACCTACCTCTTTTCCTTCGGTGCTAAAGGCGGGGATTTTCCCGGTTTCCGTGCACCTACGGGAATTGCCGCCATAGAAGACCAGGTTTTTGTAGCCGATCAGGCAGACAGGACCATTTACCGTTTTGATAAAAGCGGTAACTATCTCGGTCCGGCTATTCAGGATGGCCTTACTGTGCCCGAGGCCCTTCGCCCTACCCGGGAGGGAAAGCTGATTGTGGCTGATGGCACCAAAATACTCCTTGCTTCTCCCGATACGGGTTTTGTACAGCCCCTGGCATCTCTCGGCAATGCGGGAGGGCGAGTTCTCGGAGCAGACTTTGACCAGAACGGTTCCCTCTTAGCAGCCAATTTCCAAGCCGAAGAAGTTACGGTCCTGAATAGAACAGAGGATATGGCGTCGGGGCTTTTCGTTCAGATAGAGCGGGTTATAGCAGACAAATTTCCCCTGGTAACCATAGATGTACAAGTTCAGGATCGGCACCGCAGGCCCATCGTGGGCCTCGATGCCCGCAATTTCCTCATCACCGAGGGGGGAAAACCTGTTTTGGAACAGAGCTTTACCGGTGCGGCATACCTATCCAACACCGCGGCTATCTCCCTCGTATTGGAACGTTCTCCCAATACGACCCCGCTCCAGACCGAACTGCAAACCGCCGTTAAAGATTCTGTCGCCGCTGCGGACCGCCTTGTTTCCCTTGTATCTGCGGGTGAAATACCTGTGAAAGAACGAATTGATTCAGCGGCAGCGCTCCAGCAGTCAGCCAAAGGGAGCGCCGTAGCCTATAGTCCCCGCTGGCGCTTTGATCTAGCCCTGCGCCTTGCGGCGACGGATCTGCTCCCGGTAGAAAAAAAGCGGGCCCTAGTGTTTGTTGGTTCCGGCAGACTGGGGCAAAAAGCCTTTGATACCTATGGATTATCCGAGCTCGCATCTTATATGGCTAATAACGGTATTGCTTTTTATACGGTTATAGTCGGCAACGGGGTGGCGGACAAGGAACTGCAGTACCTATGTGACCAGACCGGCGGCCAGGTGCTCAGGCTCTATCAGAATCAGGGCATTGGTCCAGCCCTGAGACAAATTCGGCAAAATCCCGCTGGTTCTTACACGCTGCAGTACCGTTCTCAGCTTCCTACCGATTTTGGCAGGGCCTTCCTTCCGGTAGAAGCAGAAGTATACCTTTTAGAACGGTCTGGAAGGGATGCTTTGGGATATTTTGCCCCCCTCCAGTAACATGAGCCATTATGGCACTTTCTACTTGACGATATATAATAAAATTCATATATTAAAAGTATAACAACTTTTAAGGAGACACCAATGTCCGAAAAAATAAATACCGCCCAGTTTAAGGAAAAGGTATTCAATTACGAAACTAACACCGAATGGAATTACTCAGGCGATCTTCCCGCCATTGTCGATTTTTATGCCGATTGGTGCGGCCCCTGCAAAATGGTGAGCCCCGTGCTTGACCAGCTTTCCAAAGAGTACGAGGGTAAGCTCCATGTTTACAAGGTCAACACCGACGAAGAACAGGAACTGGCCGCCGTATTTGGAATTCAGAGCATTCCCACTATTCTTTTTATACCGAAAGAAGGCCAGCCCCAGGCTGCCATGGGCGCCCTGCCCAAAGCAGCTCTGGAAAAGGCTATCAATGACGTGTTAGGCGTTAAAAAGACCGCATAATAGGTTTTTCATATTAGGATTCGTCGGCGCTGCATTTTTCTAATATTTCATTATGCAGCGCTTCCTGCAATAATTCTTCCAATTCGAGCTGAGCATACCATTTCCGGGCTTCCTGCAAGTTGCCATGAAGGATCGGGTGGGCGGGGCTAAACAGCACGCAGCAATCTTCGTAGGGCAAAATAGAAGTTTCGTAGGTGCCAATTTCCCGGGCAAGCCTGATGGTTTCTTCCTTATCGGTCCCAATGAGGGGCCGCAGAACGGGGAGTCCCGCGGTGCTTTCGGTGCACTGGATGTTTTCTACCGTTTGGCTAGCCACTTGGCTTAAACTTTCACCGGTAATGAGACAGTGAATTTTGTTTCTTCTCGCCAGGCGCCCAGAGGCGTCCATCATGGCCATACGGAGCAGTACCGTAGACCACTGGTCAGGGGCCCGTTCTTTAATGCGCACCTGAATTTTCGTAAAAGGAATGGTGTGGAGCCGGATGGGGAGGGCATAGCGGCTCAGGATGCTGGCCAGATGGTGTACCTTTTTCTGGGCCTCTTCGGATGTGTAAGGGTAGGCATGGAAATAAATTGCCTCAAGCCGCATGCCCCGATTTGCCATTAAGTAGCCCGCCACCGGCGAATCAATGCCGCCAGAAAGCAGGAGGAGCCCCCTGCCGGCGCTCCCGACGGGTAAGCCCCGCCGGCCCCGGTGCGAATAGCCATACACATAGGCCCGTTCGCGAATTTCCACCGAAATCACCTGATCCGGCTGCTGTACATCAACCTGGAGCTCCGGAACAGCCTCGCACACCCCGTCTCCTGCGGCTCGCATGATGCCGTAGGAATCCAGCGGAAAGCTCTTGTCGGCCCGGCGGGCTTCTATTTTAAAGGTCTTTGCCCCTGAGCGGACTAATTCCTGGGCTTCGGCAATACAGGCCGCAATGACCGATTCGGGTGTTTTATCGCAGATCCGGGCCTTGGCCCAGCCTGCAATGCCAATGAGCCGGTCCAGCACCGATTCTACCTGAGCTTCTTTTGCTTCTTCGCAGTGTACAAAAAAGCGGCCCTGGGTACAGTTGATGACCGCCTGGGTGCCCTTGAGCATGGTGACCAAATTACGTTTCAGTATTTGCTCAAATTCGATTCGGTTTCCGCCCTTCAGGGTCAATTCTCCCAATTTTAACAGATAGGTTGTCATAATGTGTTCCTTATTGTTCGAAGAGCTCCAAGCAGGACCTCGATATCCTCCTCTGTGGTATTCCATCCTTGGGAAAAGCGGACGCTGCAAAAGGCCGTATCCGCATCAATTCCCATGGCCTTGAGGACCGGCCGCTCTTGTTTTGCCGAAGAACAGGCCGAACCGGTAGAGATAGCAATTCCAGCATCATCAAGGGAGCGGACCAGCACTTCGCCGGGAATACCGGGAAAGGCAGCCTGGAGGATATAGGGGGAAAACCGCTCA
>JAIWNU010000171.1 GCA_020216655.1 Treponema sp.
TCTTTCCTGCCGGGGTATTTCTTTCCGGCGAGGGCCAGGTATTTTTTACCCCCCTTCCCCTTACAAGCCGGATTTATGAATATAAAAATCCAGAGCTTTATGTTGAACATGTAGTTCGGTGGCTGCATCCGGACAAAAAAGGTAGCGATGCGGCACGCTTTTTAGCTGCTGCCCTCCTATACCGGCTTTTTTCAGGAGAAACTCCTTTTAGCATTCCAAAGGGTACCAATTCAGAAAAGACGCGGGAGGCTATCGCCCAGGATATGCGGGATGGTCTTTTTACGAGCATGAGCCTTGCCGCCCCTCGCCTCTTGCCAGACCTTGCTGAGGCAATCGACAGTATTCTTTTACCGGATGTTGATAAAGAAAAGACAAAAAAGCCCATTTCTAAGCCGAGTCTTACCGATCTTATAGATTTGCTTGGCCAAGAGGGAACTAAGCGCTTTGAAGATTTTTCTTTATCTTCCCCTGCGGCGCTTCCAATAGAGACGCGGAAGCGCGAACAAAAACAAAGGGAAGGCCGAATAAGGTTTCGTCGTTTTATCAAGGCCTACAAGTACCCATTAATTGCAGGAATCGGAACGGCCATTGCGCTCTTCCTTGTTGGCAGAAGCATCCTCAACGACCAGAAACAACGGCCTACAACCCTCGGCATGGGGCCCCGTGCAGTGGCGGAGGCTTATTATAGGGCATTTAACAGCCTGGACCACCAAATGATGGATGCCTGTGTGACCAAAGGGGCCGGGAAAGGCGACATCGAAGCGGTCATGAACTTCTTCGTCATATCCCGGGTCCGGGAAGCCTACGAACGCAAAACCAGCATTATTGACCCAGAAACCTGGAGAAACCAGGGCTCCCCCGAGACCGAAGCCAGTGTTTTCGGTATAACAGACCTCGTTCTTTCATTAAAGAGCGAGGAACCGCAGCGTCCTGTTGCGGGGGATCGGTGCAAGATAGAAGCGGTTTACCTTTTTTACTATCCAGAGACCTCTGAAGCAAAAGAGGCGCAACCTCAGAACGGGTCACCGCAGCAAACAGTGACAGAACAGCGCCGGGACATACTAACCTTGGAATGGGTAAAAGACCGCTGGCGTATTGCGGTCATAGAAAGAGAAATCATTCGTCAATCTGATATTCCTTGAGCTTGTTTAACAGGGTCCTGCGGGTAATACCCAGGGCCTGGGCGGTTTTCTCACGGTGCCCATTGTAAAATGCCAAGGCCTTAAGAATAGCTTCTTTTTCCAATTCTTCCAGGGATTTTATTTCCCCTTTTTGACCTGAATCATTGGAAGCTCCCGTCGCATTGGGCACCAGAGCCGTTCGGGGCTGTACATCCGAAGCGCTCAGAACTGAGGGTTCGCCCATAGCAGAGCCAGCAAAAGAGAAATCTTTGCCGAGCAGCTGTGGCCCTTCGCTGAGAATGACTGCCCGTTCGACCGCATTTTCCAGTTCCCGTACATTTCCGGGGAATGAATAGTTTTGCAGAACCCGGAGCGCATCGCTGGAGAGGAAAAGGGAGGGCCTTCCCATTTCGGCGGCAAAACGGTTCACAAAAAGCTGGGCAAGCAAGGGAATATCCTCCCGCCGCTCCCGCAAGGGGGGGAGCCTTAGCCTAATAACCGCAAGCCGGTAAAAGAGGTCTTCCCGAAACTGTCCTTGTTTGACCGCCTGTTCAAGATCCTTGTTGGTGGCCGCTACAATTCGTACGTCAATCGGGATCTGCCGGCTTCCTCCGAGCCGCATAATCTTTTTTTCCTGAAGCATTCTTAAAATTTTGACCTGCAGCGGCAAAGGCATGTCTCCCACTTCATCAAGGAAGAGGGTACCTCCGCTGGCAAGTTCACAGAGACCGGTTTTTCTGGAATCCGCTCCGGTAAAGGCCCCTTTTTCATAGCCAAAAAGCTCGCTTTCTATGAGGTTTTCCGGGATTCCGCCCATATTGATCGGAATAAAAGGGCCGTTTGCCCGTTTACTTAAACGGTGAATTAAGCGGGCCACAACTTCTTTTCCGGTCCCGCTTTCGCCAGTGACCAGCACCGTAGAATCAGTAGGGGCAACCCGTTCAATCAGGGCCCGGACTTCTTTCATGGCAGGGCTCGAACCTATCCAGTTTGCATCCAGTGCCGCTGCGTTCCGGCGAACGGTTTTATCAGCCACGGTCTGCATCGCCGAAGCGGATGCGGCAAGACGGGCATTTTCTACCACCATGCGCAGCCGTACTACCAATTCTTCTGGATTAAAGGGCTTTACAAGGTAGTCCGCAGCGCCCCGTTTCATAGCTTCCACAGCGTCCTTTATATCCCCATGGGCGCTGATCATAATGGCGGGAAGCAAGGGTCCTCCTTCTTTTAACCAGGTAAGAAAATCGAGGCCCGACATACCAGGCATTTTGAGGTCCACCACCACCGCATCGAATCGTTCGGCTTCAAGCAAGGCCTTGCCCGCTTCTCCAGAGGCTGCTGTTTGCGCTTCTATTCCTTCAGTCTGAAGATAGGCAGCAATCGAATCCCTCAGGTTTTTTTCATCATCAATAATAAGAACCCGCAAAGGCTGTGCATTACTGGAACCGTTCATGGTCTTAAGCTCCTTTTGCTGTAAAAAGCGGCAGTTCTATATAAAAAATAGTGCCCCCTCCATCCCGCTTATGATGAAAGAGTCTTCCCCCCGCAAGTTGAATATAGCGTTTGCTGATGGCAAGCCCTAGTCCGGAACCGCTTGTTTTGGTCGTAAAGAAAAGATCATAAATCCGCTCGGAGAGAGAATCCGGAACCCCTGCCCCGCGGTCCGCTACACTCAAATGTATGGTATTTCCATGGGATAGGACAAGTTCGAGTTCTACAGGCTCAAAAGCGCGATCAGCCATACTTTCCAGGGCATTTTGAACCAGGTTCTCAAGCACCTGGTTCAGGTGAGTTCTATCAATATAAACGGGGACTTCGCTTTCAGGCATTCTAGTGAGTTTCACTCTACCATCATAACGCATACAAAAGTCTGGTAAAAATGTTTTAAGATTTATTGGTTCAAGGTTCCCTTCCGATCCGGAGAGGAACTGTCTGAGCCGGTCTGTAAGAATGCCAAGCCGATCTATTTCTTCTTCCATGATGCGGACGTTTTGCAGCAGCTCTGTTCCGTTGAGCTGTTTCTGCAAAAGGGCGGTCTGTATCTTAAGAACCCCCAGGGGATTCTTAATCTCATGGGACAGGGTCCGGGCAGCTTCTCCCAGGGCTACTAATTCCCGGTTTTTAGCTTCCCTGAGCCGGAACTGGTCTAGATTGCGGGCCAGACGGAGCAGAAGTGCGAAGGCTCCGGCAAGGGCCAAGGCGATAAGCAGCGCTACCGTATAGAGCACATATAAACCCTTTTGGAGGGAAGAAATGCGGTAGGAGACAAAGACGAGCCGAGTCATACCGAGTCCAGCAATGGCAGACATCATCATTTCGGTAGTATCAGCGCCTTGCCGAAAGCCGCCGATGCGGCCCCGCATAACACCGCCGCCTCCGAAGGGGCGGACCAGGGTAATGATGTCTCCTGAAATAATAGGCGGATTTTTAGGATCCTCAGGACTCACCGATTGGGGCGCGTTTCCAAAGCGATACAGGGCGATTCCCCGGGCGGTATAAATACCAAAGGCCATAAGGTCAGGATATTTTTCGAAACCGCTCAAGGTTCCCCGGTCATAGGCTTGCTGAAGTTCCGCAGCCAGTTGGAAAGCCCGGTATTCGGCTAAAAGCTGCTGCCGCTGCCGCTCCTGAACAACCACTACAAAGATACCCCCAAAGGCTAAGAGAGAAATAAGAGCCAGCAGTATAAGGGCCATAGCGGTTTCTGAACGGCGGTCTATAAGCTTTTTCATATACTTACTATATACCATTTTCATGCTGTTGCGCTATTTGTTTCTGTTGTATACTCTCATCATAATGAGTACGGACAAAAACGGACAAATTCCCGGCCCGGTGCCAATGCCCCTCTTTGATTACCGGCCCCATACCTATGAAACCCTGATCTATGCAACCTATTACGCCCCCCGGGGCCGGCAGCGCCTGTATATGCTGGGAAACGAACTTTCCCACCGGTACCTTTATGCAAACGACCTTATTATTGGCATTATCGGTGCCCCCGGTTCTGGCAAGTCTACCCTGGTCCGGGGCCTATTTCCAGGACTGGAACTTACCAATGACGACGAGGGCACCAATGTACGGCAGGCATTAATTTACGACTTTGATCCAGAGGATTTTTTTGCCCCCCATACCTTTCATATCGATGTCCATTACGAGCTGGGCTTCCGCCAAAAATGGGAAATCGCCGAAGCCATTTCCCACGCCATATCCCATGGCAGACGGGTAGTTATAGAACATTTTGATCTTATCTGGGAAACCCTGGGATACAATGCCCAGATTATCTTCGGTATCGGCGAAGAAGTCATTGTGAGCCGGCCCAGCGTATTCGGCCCCTTTCCGGAGGCTATTCGGGACATTGTAAACAGGACGATCAAATTCCGCCTCATGGCCCATTCAGCGGAGGATATTACCACTATGATCCTTGAACGGGACTATAATCTGAAACGGCGGGTACTCCATTCGGATGTAAAACACGGATTTGTCATCAATTTCCCAGAAAAACCGGACATAAATATTCCTGAGCTGGAACAGAAGGTAAAGGAGATTATTCAACAGAACATCCCGATTATGCCCATTGATGCGGACCACATTCAAATCGGGGAGGAAAGCATCTTCTGTACCGGGATCCGGACCCATGTGCAGAATTCGGGCCAGATAGAAAATTTCCGCCTTGTTAAGGCCCTGCGCTACCATCCTATTTTTCATGAATACATGCTGATTGGCCGGGTCGGCCACGAAGAAAACGCCGGCTATGATCAAATTTTAAGCAACATCGCCGAGGAGTAAAAGAGGATTAGAATATGAATATTGGATCAATTATCGATGCAGCCTTTCAGAATACCAGCTTTGAACCCCTTCTCCCCCTGCCCGGAACAATCCGTGTCTCTCAGGGCCGGCTTTCTTTGGATCCCTCGGTGCTCACCGCAGTAGCTCAAGAAGCCTTTTTTAGGGTCTCCTACTATCTGCGGCCAAGCCACCTTAAGCTTTGGGCCGAAGGCTATAACGCCGAGGCAGCGGGCACCAACGACCGGCTCGTATTGGAAAAACTCATTACAAACGCCCTCATATCGGCGGAAGGGAAACTCCCCCTCTGCCAGGATACGGGAACCGCCACGGTTATCGGCTGGAAAGGTGAATCGATATATACCGGAACGGATGACCAGGAATCCATTAGCCGCGGGGTGCTGCGGGCATACACGGAAAATCCTCTGCGATCCAGTCAAGTTGGGTTTCTAAACCTTTTTGATGAATTTGATACGGGGACTAACCTTCCTGCCCAAATTCATATCGAGGCGGTACCGGATAAGCCGGAAGGAGCCGAATACCGCTTTTTATTCGTCGCCAAAGGCGGAGGCTCATCTAACAAAACGAGTCTCTTTCAGATGACCAAGGCACTTCTTGAGCCTGATGCATTCGAAGCCTTTTTAAGAGAAAAAATCGCCGCCCTGGGCACCGCTGCCTGTCCGCCCTACCGGCTTGCGGTCGTGGTGGGCGGCACGAGCCCCGAAGAAAACTTAAACATCCTGAAACTGGCAACCACGGAAATTCTGGATAGGGCACCGTTTATGGATGGGGCGGCACAGCAGGGACAGCAGGGATGGCTCTTTCGGGATGTCCTTTGGGAAAATAAGTTGATGAATATCGCTCGGTCTAGCGGCCTCGGGGCCCAGTTTGGGGGCAGCCTTCTGGCCCTCGATGCCCGGCTGATCCGGCTGCCCCGCCATGCGGGCTCTTGCCCCGTTTCTATTGGTGTATCCTGTTCGGCCCACCGGAACATGCTGGCTAAAATCAACACTTCGGGGGTCTGGCTCGAAAAACTCGAACAGAAGCCACTGGATTTCCTTAAAAACCAGGGCGGCGCAGCTCGGAGCCTGGCAGAAAGCTATGAGCAGCGCAGGACCCGCAAGCAGGGGATCGGGCGACCAGCAGGTTCGACTGTATCAATAAAAGGTCCTGACCATGCTGATCCAAGAGTACGATCCATAGATCTGGACCAGGGCATACAAAAAACACGGGAAGCCCTGCGAGGTTCCACTGCCGGCGACCGGATACTCCTTTCGGGGAACCTGCTGGTCGCCCGAGATGCGGCCCACCTCAAATGGCACGAGATTTTACAGCGGGGCGAAAAGCTTCCGGACTATGTTACCCGGTACCCGATTTACTATGCGGGACCAGCGGCAACCCCTGAGGGAAAAGTAATCGGCAGTTTCGGCCCCACCACAGCCCAAAGGATGGACGCCTATGCGGATGAATTGATGAGCCGGGGAGCCAGTCTTATTACCCTTGCAAAGGGGAATAGGACAAAAACATGGAGAGAGGCCTGCAAAAAATACGGTGCCTTTTATCTTGGTACCATAGGCGGAGCGGCGGCTCTCATTGCGGAAGAAAACATTCTGGAAAGCGAAATAATTGACTATCCGGAATTAGGCATGGAAGCGGTCCGGCGCATCCGGGTCCGGGACCTCTTAGCCTTTGTCATCATCGATGACCAGGGCAGGGATTTGTACGCCCCGTAAGCCAGCGGTCGATAAGGAAACGGGAGATGGATCCTGGGGCCGGAAGCTCAGGAAGCGTATCCGGCGTAACCCAGCGGGCATCCAGAATCTCTTTGCCATCGCAGCGAAGCTCCCCTCCTTTATAGCGGGCTTCAAAGGCGAGCATAAGAGAAGCAGGAAATGGCCAGGGCTGGGATGCCACATAGGTAACCGAATCTACTTCAATGCCTACCTCTTCCCGGACTTCCCGGTGTACCGTATCTTCCAGTCGTTCTCCGGCCTCTACAAAACCTGCTATAAGGGCATATACGTTATTTTTAAACTTGCCGTTATGGGCAAGGAGGAGCCGCCCCTGGCCATCGGTTATGGCAACTATAACCGCAGGAGTAATTCGGGGGTATTCTAATCTTCCGCAGCGGGTACACTGGCGGGCAAGCTCATCCTCCGCATCACCCTGTGGGGCGCCGCAAAAACCGCAAAACCGGGATGAAATATGCCACTGGGCAGCATGAAAAGCCCTCAGAAAACGAGAAAGGATCTGCCAATCATTTCCATCTGCATAAGGTGCCTTTAATGAACCTAATACAGTTCGGACCGGCAGAGACTCCCAGTCTGCAAAATCTGGATTCAAAGATTCCCCATCAAAAAACAGGGTATGGATAAAAGTTCCCTGATCTTTTAAACAAAAATACTGATCGCTTTCAACAAAGGTTTGGGATGATTCAAATACAAGACCCTGCACAACATTATTCATTGTTGTGCCCCGCGGAAATAGGATATCGTTGTCCTTAAATACAAACCACTTGTCTTTATGCATCATAACAGCAACAATACTGAATCGGCCCCAGAGGGTCAACAAAGAGCTGCCCCTTTGTTTTCTTTTCAACCTTTATATATTACCTTTATAGTATGAAATACAGCATGTTACAGGCGGCGATCCTTTTGCTGATTGGCTTTGTGCTGCTTTTGCAAATGCTGGAGGGAGTGAACGGCATGGAAATGAATAAAAAACGAGAAAGTATAGTTCTGGGCGGCGGTTGTTTTTGGTGCATCGAAGCGGTCTATGAACGGATCGAAGGAATTGAATCCGCTGTTTCTGGCTATGCGGGCGGAAAAACAGAAAACCCAACCTATGAACAGGTCTGCACAGGACTAACAGGACACGCAGAGGTGGTAAAGCTCGAATATAACCCAGAAAAAATAAGTCTTGAACAAATTCTCGATATATTTTTTAAGGCCCACGATCCGACATCGGAAAACCGGCAAGGGGCCGATGTGGGGACCCAATACCGGTCTATTATCCTCTATACCAATGATGATCAGAAACGGAGAATTGAAGATTTTATACGCCGTTTGACTGCAAGCAAAGCCTTTGCAAAGCCTGTGGTAACTCAAATAGAGCCCCTTGCGACATTTTGGCCCGCCGAAGAATACCACCAGGATTACTATGAACGGCATCCCTTCGCAGGTTATTGCAGAGTTGTTATTGCGCCAAAACTGGATAAACTGGGCCTTCCAGTCGACACGCTCATCAAGTGAGCCAACAATCTTGCCCTCTCTGTAAATTATGCGTATAGTTTATACGGGAGGTATGTATGAGCATTTCGACCTATCTTGAAACTGCCCCGCTTTTTGAAATTGCCAAATACTCAGGCAAGCCCCCTCTCGATGGGATTCCCTTTTCGGGCTATCCCCGTCAGCATCCTTTTGAGCCGGAAAAACTGATATTTGTGGTTGATCCCCTGGGCACAAGCCCAACGATTATGGAATTTAAACTCTGCGACGTTCTCTATGTGGAGGACCTGCCCTCAGCGGTAACTGAAACAGGAGAAAGTATCCGGATTGTTAAAATCTGGGTCCGTAAAGGGGCCTATGGGGTCATCCATGAACCCTTTGAAGTCCAGGATTCTTTGCAGTTTATCAATACCTCTAAGAGCCTGCATGAACGGCTCCTGCGGAGTTTAAATCGATGAACGTACCGGAGGGACGCTACTACCGTGTAGTACAAGACAGGCCCTCCACGGTTCAATGCGGCCTGTGTCCCCACCGCTGTGTGCTTAAACAGGGTACATTTGGGCTTTGTAAAGTGCGGCAGGGTTTCGAGGGGGCCCTTGCCCTTCCCTTTTACGGCAGCATCAGCAGTATCTCTATCGACCCTATAGAAAAAAAACCCCTGTATCACTTTAGACCCGGCTCTTCGATTTTTTCTGTCGGCTTTGTGGGATGCAACCTGCATTGTCCCTTCTGCCAGAACTGGGAAATATCCCAAAAGACTGACATAACATTTCGTTCTATTTCTCCGGCGGAACTCATAAAGCTTGCAGCTGAATCGGGGACCGATGCGGTGGCCTTTACCTATTCGGAGCCCCTGGTTCATATTGAATACCTTCTGGAAGCCCTGGGGGAGGCAAAAAAGCGGGGACTTGCAACGGTGCTTGTGTCTAATGGGTGTATCAATGAAGAGCCCGCCAAGGATGTACTTTCATTAACTGACGCGGCGAACATAGATCTAAAAAGTTTTCGTTCAGATACGTATCGCAATCAGCTCGGCGGAGATCTAGCTGCCGTCTGCCGATTTTTAGAGCTTGCCCGCGAAATGAATGTTCATCTTGAAGTAACAACCCTGGTAGTTACGGGCCTTAATGATTCTCTAGCAGAAGCGGAGGGAATCGTTGAATTTCTTTCGGGTCTTTCACCGGAAATACCCTGGCACCTTTCGGCCTATCACCCCGCATATCGCTGGCACGAAGGCTCTACAAAACCGGAGCTGCTTTTTCAGATAAAGAACCTGGTGCGGGGAAGGCTTTCGTATGTTTACCTGGGTAATATATGGGGTGAAACAAATCAAACCCTGTGCAGTCATTGCGGAAAATCCCTGGTAGAACGTTCTGGGTATCATATAGAGACACCGGGACTTGAGCTCAACGAGGAAACAAAGGCCTACTTTTGCTCCCACTGCGGGAAACCGGCTCCAATTTATTATTAAATCATAACAAAGAGAATAGTTGCTATGGCAACAAGGAGTGCAAAGAGGCTAATTCCGTAGACCCACCATGGGAGCGGCGCAACAGGCCCCCGGGGAGTCCTGTAAGACGGTATTTTATCTCGATATATATCAGCTGCATGAGGTTCCTGTTTGCCCCGGGAATAACCGCAGATTGGGCAGCCTTCGGAAAAGAGTTCTTCGGAGCCGGTAAAACCGCAGGAAGGACAGCGGACGCTGGCAAAAAAACGGCCGCAGGTAGGACATTGTTTTGCTTTTTGGGGCACCGGAGAACCGCAATGTTCACAGAAAAAGAGGGGCCCCTTGAAACTTTCTTTCATAATGAAAGGGATTGTATATAAGCATCTACCTGTTTTTCAAGCTCCGGCGGCAAAACACGGAAGCCCTGGGTTTCGTCGAGCCTGCGATATTCTTCGGCGCTGCCTTCAGGCAAAGGAACATGATAGTATTCATCTTCCCGGCGTGAAACGGCAATCCAACACTCATGGCCAAAACGAATTTCAACCATATTTGAGTTATTAAAAGAAAGGCTGCCCCAAAGGGTTGACGCCTCATGGATCTCCTCAACCACTATCATTTGCAGCTGTAATGCATAGGCAGGATAGATAAACACAAGCTGGGTGAGCGAAGCCTGGGAAATCACATGGGTATGGCTTGGTAATCCAAAAAGATAGCAAACAAAGGCAGCTAGTTCTGCCCTATCATGTTTGTTATTTAGACTAGCCTGTAGGGCCGCTCCTTGCAGGCTCCCCCAGGAAGCAT
>JAIWNU010000172.1 GCA_020216655.1 Treponema sp.
GGAGGATTCTTATCCATCAGCTCAGCGTAACTTGTTACCCCATAGGCTGCCCAGAGTTCCTTGTCTTCGGGCCGGGTCAGAGCTTCCCGTTCAGGATAGTAGTAAGAGAGATCCCAGGGATAACCGTCGTTAAAGGAACCTTCCCAGTTCGGGAAAATATCCCGGACTAAAAGCGCCCGGTTCTGCTCCTGCCAGGTTACATTTTCCCAGTTCTTCCGCTGTTCGGGAGTCCGGTAGGGTTCGCCCTTTTCGTTCCGCTGCCAGTCTTCGCCTTCGATACCCCACTGCATCATCCGCTGTACTTCTTCGCTCAAAAGGTCGTTGATGAACTGGATAATCCGGACTGGATCTTTTGCCTTCTTGCTGATACCTACGCCGCGGCCCAGGTTGGGAATGGGATAATCCCGGTAATGGGGCCGAATGGATTCATCGAACACAACGGGGAGCGGTGCAAAGGTTCTGTTGTACATGCCTGCATCACGGAGAGAATCATCGGCGTTCTGGAACTGCCAGCGCTGATCGTGCATACCAAGAATACGGCCGGAAGCGAGTTTTGCAAGATACTGGTCGTAGTTGTCGGTAAAGGCGGCCCGGTCAATATAACCTTGAGCATTCAGTTCGTTCAGCTTCTTGAACCATCTTTTGGAAATATCCATGGTAAAGAAGGTCTTGTATTGCAATGTTTTAGGATCTACAATACCGTTTCCGTCGTTTGGATTTCCCGCGAGGAAGTTGGGCGGATTCCACATACAGAATGCATGCCAGTCATAGGTAAGAATGGTAAAGGGAATAGTTTTCTGGCCGTTAATGGTGGGGTGTTTTTTAGCATAGTTGACCAAAAGATCAAAATATTGATCCATGGTAACAACCTTGGGGTATCCTGCTTCTTTAAGGACTTCTTTCTGCACCCACATGGCGGAGGCGCCGTAGTAGGGGCTCTGGTCCTTGTTCCGGATAATACCCCAGTTAGTCAGGTAATAGATGTGGCCGTCGGGGGAACGGAGTTTATCCCAATGTTCGCCGAAATGGGCTTTGATATTGGGGCCGTATTTTTCCACCAGATCTTCCAGAGGAATGAGGGCTCCCGCATCGATAAACTGGGTTTCGTTGATTTCAATCATATCAGGATAGTCTTCGCCGGCGATCATAACGCCCCGTTTCTGGGCCACTTCGCCGACCAGAATATCCCATTCAAAGGTGACACCAAGCTTCTCTTTCAAGTACTTGTATGCCTTGTTGTCCGGATTTGGCTGCTGCCGCGGCTGGATTGTAAACACCGATATCTTAATCGGTTTCCGCGCCGGAATAGCAGAGCCGGTATTTTTCTTTTGAGCGCATCCTGTGGCTAGTGACAGCACTACCAGGGCGGACAAAAGACCCGCTAAGCGAATAGTTCTTTTCATGCTTCATCCCTCCATTTGTTTTTAACGGGCTTACAGCCCTTTCACCAAAAACGATGATTTGAGTAACTGTAAACCGCTTATGGAGGATTGCGCATAGGTAATAAGACCTATTTTTATTATAGGTGATTAGGCTTATGGGGTAAGACCTATGAATTGTTCTCAAAATACTTTCGGACAAAGGCAATAAATTGGTCTTCACTCCCATAAGAGACAAATAGATCAGGAAAGTCTTTGAATATATCTTTCTTTAACTCCCATTCGTTAAGTTCAGCTTCTACCTGTTGGCGCTTATATTTACTGATAAACTGGGAATATTCGCGGGAAGAAAGTTCCCCAGACTTTAATAATGCTTTAAGCCGTTTCCTTTCTTCTAAGAATTCGGTGCGTAGTTTAGCTCTCTGAGCTACAGACTCTGCAATCTTAGGATCCGCAGCACGTATTTTCTGATAAATAGCCTCTTTATTACGGAATAGAAACTCAGCCTGTTCATAGGCGGTAATCAAAGCATCTTTACTGGCCTCTAAGCACTTTTCAGTAATTTTGCCATCGATGATGTTCTGATTCTTTTTATACATCGCAAAAGCAGGGGTATGATAACCTACCTCTATTTCCGAAAAGGGCGAATCTATCATAACCAAGTAATCTGAAGGACAGAGATAGGTGAAATGTCCTTTTAACAAAACGCCTTCGTATTCCGCTTCGATTTCTAAAGGATAATCGAAGTAATCGCAGAAATTTTTTTGGGGATCATACTGAGGGATTTGTAGTAAAGAGAGGTTCATAAAAAACTCCTTTTAGCAGTATTTGTTGAATCGCCCGCAAGTTGGTTAATAAATCGGCGATGAAATCAATTTCAAAGGTCGGTAACCTTTGAAATTTTCTTAAATATAATAACACAATAGTTCAGAAGTCAACTTTACAATAGTTATAAAATGACATGAAAAGTCTAAAGGTGCTGGCAAGTCTGCAGCGGGCCGGGGGCTTGGGGGCCGCGAGCTATTTGGCAATGAACATGGGCTGGGAGGTGGCATCCTGCAAAAGAGGTGCCCCCGGAGAAGGGGGTGGGCCGGGACTGCGGCCCGGCGCCGGGACCGCGGCCCGGCCCAGGGGGAAGGCCTTCCCCCTCCCCTACTTTATGAGATCCTATTTGATGCGTTTGTAGTTCTTAATCTCGGTGCGGATCCGCTCGGCAAGCTGAGCGCGGGGCACGCGGACCTGTTCCATGGAATCCCGGAACCGGAGGGTGACGGTGTTGTCTTCCTTGGTTTGGTAATCAATGGTGATGCAGAAGGGGGTGCCCGCTTCATCCTGGCGGCGGTAGCGGCGGCCGATGGCGCCTGACTGGTCGTAGTCGGTGGCAAAATCTTCCTTAAGCTCGGTCCGGATGTCCTGGGCGAGTTCCGCGAGGCCGTCCTTTTTCATGAGGGGGAGTACTGCCACGGTGACGGGGGCCAGGTTCGGGTGGAAGCGGAGGACCGTGCGGATGTCGTCATCGTTGCCGTTGTCGGCGACTTTTTCTTCGTCGTAGGCGTCGCAGAGGAGCATGAGGAGGCTCCGGGTGAGGCCCGCAGAGGTTTCGATGATGAAGGGGATGTACCGTTCGTTGCCATTGTCCTGGTCGATATACTGCAGGTCCTTGCCGGAGTACTGCATATGCCGGGAAAGATCGTAGTTGGACCGGTTGTGGACCCCTTCCAGTTCCTTCCAGCCCATGGGGAAGAGGTACTCGATGTCGTAGGCGTCCTTGGCATAGTGGGCCAGCTCATCCGGACCATGGCGGTGCCAGCGGAGGTGGTCCATTTTAACGCCCAGTTTCTGGTAGTAGGCCCAGCGGCGTTCCCGCCAGGTGTTGAACCATTCTTCGTCGGTGCCGGGTTTTACGAAGAACTGCATTTCCATCTGCTCGAATTCGCAGGTGCGGAAAATGAAGTTTTTGGTAACGATTTCGTTCCGGAAAGCCTTGCCGATCTGGGCAATGCCGAAGGGGATTTTCATCCGGTTGGACTGGATGATGTTTTTATAGTTTACATAGATGCCCTGGGCAGTTTCGGGGCGAAGATAAATAACACTGGAGCTGTCTTCCACAGCGCCAATGTTGGTCTTGAACATGAGGTTGAACTTGCGGGTATCGGTGAGCTGGCCGCCGCATTCGGGGCATTCTTTTTTGGCGAGCTTTTCTGGGTCAATCTGGTCCGCCCGGAAACGGGCTTTACACTTTTTGCAGTCCACCAATGGGTCGGTAAAGTTTTCCACATGGCCCGAGGCTTCCCAAACCCGGGGATGCATAAGGATTGCCGCATCAAGGCCGACGATGTCGTCGTGGAGCTGGGTCATTTCCTTCCACCAGGCCTGGGCGATGCGGTTTTTAAGCTCGATGCCCAGGGGGCCGTAATCCCAGGCGCCGGCCTGGCCGCCGTAGATTTCCGACGATTGAAACACAAAACCACGCCGCTTGGCGAGGGACGTGATTTTCTCCATTGTTGCGGGACCTTGATAGTCGTTCTGCTGTTCAGCCATGAAATACTCCTAGCGCCGCCGGTCCTGCCGACGGCTAGACCCCCTTGGTGTGGGGGCCCTTGGTTGTGTATGGTCCGGCGGTCATAGATGCGGGATGCACCGTGCCCCGGACATGGGCGGAATTATAGTAAAGCAGAACGGGCCTGGCAAGGGTGGGGGCGAAAAAGCTATTGGCAGCGGATTAAGGATTAAGGCTGCGGGGCGCTGGGCATACCGCAGCGCCGGTGGTGATACCGGCGCCCCGCCGGGCGGCGCATCAAAGGCAGCGGCCTAAATAGCGGGAATAGAGGAACAGGGCAGCGGTCATGAGGGCGTGGCCCATTTCTTCCCCCCCCACAAGGTTAATTGCTTCGTCCTCCGGAACAAGGAGGACCTGGATATCCTCATGTTCATCCAGATGGGGCTCCCGTACGAGATGACAGTCTTCGGCCACAAAGGCATGAAAATGGTTGGTCATCATGGCAGGATTAGGAGAAAGGGATCCTAAGGGGATAATCATGTCCGCCGCATAGCCTGTCTCTTCCAGTAATTCCCGGGAAATAGCTAAAACAGGGTCTTCGCCTGCATCGATAATACCGCCGGGGAATTCGATAGAGCGGCGGCCCGTGCCATGGCGAAACTGCTGGATCATGACAAATTTTCTGCCCTCAGGGGTATTTACCACCGGGATAACCCCAGCCCAATCGGGGGCGTCGATGAGGTAAAAGGTACCAGGATTGTGATCGTCGCATTGCCGGATAGCTTCCTGCACGGAAAAAATACGGCAGTCGATAAGGGGACGGCGGTTAAGCTCGCGCCAGCAGGGTTCTTTGCTCACCCTACCAGTCTAATACAAAAAACGAGGATGTCCAATAAGTTATAGGACATCCCCTAACCGGAATCAAAACTGATCTATAAACTTAGAACCGCACCCGGGCGCCGAACTCAGCACCAAAGCCGAAACTGGGGGACGGATAAAGCGGAATGGCGATAACCGGAGCAAAAAAGAGTTCAAACTTCTTAACCGGCCAGAACTGAAGGCCAATCGGCATGCGGAGACCCATGTCAAAAGCTGCGTTTCCGCCGTTTGATCCGCCGGCAATGCCTGCATAGGCACCAACGCCGAGGAAGTAGCTCAGATTAGAAGCCAGTCCTTCGGCATCGATTACATAATAATCAAGGGATGCATTAAAGCGGCTTGCGTTAAAATCATATTTGAGCCCGACTACCGGAAAGCTTCCCCATTTTAAGGAAAGGCCAATGCCGCCGCCGAGGGTGCCTGCGGTAGAGCCCAGGCTGCCGTACACACCGAGACCGGTGAGTCCCGCCGGACCTGATGCGGCAAACACCAGGGTTCCCGTAGAGAGTGCAGCTAATAATACTGCGAGTATTCCAAAACGTTTCATAAAGCCTCCAAAACTTACATAATAGTTTGTACCCACGGTACGTTTATCAATAATCATACTTATTTTTTAAGAATAATTCCAATCATTTTCCAGTTTTTAATACAATTTGGCGCCTAAAAGCCGGCCTGCGATTTCCACAGCCATACGGGCGGTCTGGTTCCGCACATCCAGCACGGGATTCACTTCCACAAGTTCCGCCGAGGCAAGCAATCCCGAAGCAGAGAGCTCTTCCGCAAGCAAGAGCACCTCCCGATAGGAGAAGCCGCCGGGAAGCGGAATGCCAACACCGGGGGCAATCATGGGATCCATGACGTCCATATCAACGCTCACATGGAGGCGGTCGACCCGTTCCCTAAAGAAGGCCACAAGCCTGCGGGCCGTCTCTGCAATACCAAGCCGGTCAACCTCGGTCATGGTATAGACCGTAAGGCCCGCCTTGCGCATATTTACCTTTTCCAGGGCATCCAAATCCCGGACACCCACGAGGGCCACATTGGCAGGATCAAGCTTGCGGAAAGAGCCGTACAGGTTGACGAGGGACTCATGACCGTAGCCGCAGGCAATTGCCAGGGACATACCGTGGATGTTACCCGAGGGGGTCGAGTCAGGGGTATTAAAGTCTCCGTGGGCATCCACCCACAGGGTGCCCCAGCGGAGATTCCTTTTTTTATACGCCGCGCCAAGCCCCGCAAGGGTACCGATAGCGATAGAGTGGTCCCCGCCCAATATCAGGGGAAAAGCGCCGGCATCCACCGCCTGCTCCACCCGTTCCGCAAGGGCACTGCAGGCCTCAGCAATGGGAGCCATAAAACGGACCCGCGGGTCCCCCTCCTCTAGGAATTCCTGGGCTGGGACTGGAATACCGGGAAAGGACTCCTCGCAGGTGTGACCCAGTTCGGTCAGGACCTGCTTAAGACCTGCAAGCCGCATGGCCGAGGGACCCATGTCGCTTCCGCGGCGGCTTGCGCCAAAATCCAAAGGCAGTTCTATCACACGGATGTTCATGGTAAGGTCTCCAATAAATTGACAAACCAGTTTTTAAGGCTTATAGCCCGCCGATACAGCGGGGTCTCCACAGCAGCGGCGGAGGGTATGAAAAGGTAGGAACGGACACTCCAGGCGGTGTACACAAATGAAGCATTCCGCTCCATTCCATAGACAATATCGACCAGCGCCTGCCCCGGGGGCACCGCGGGAAAAACCAGGTACGAGAGGGGATCCAGATTGATCATTTTAAGCACAATTTTGCTGCTATCAAACTCGAGCTGGGTTTTGAATTTTATCGTGCCAAACTCGATATCTTCCACTTGAATAACCGCTTCCAATGTTTCAGGGTCCGGGGACGCTACAAATTGGACAGTTCTGAAAAGGAGCACCGGACCTCCCCGTTTACGGTTATAGCTTAAACCGGCAAGGGTCGGCGCTTGCTGTAAAAGCTGATAGAGGTGTTTTTTTTCGGTTGATATGCGCCGGGCAGGCAAGACAAACAGGGCTTCCTGCACGGCATGGGGCTCCAGTTTTTCATGGCGGCGGATAAAGGCCTCGCGGCCTGAAAAATAGGGCACCAGTTCCAGGGTCTGGGGCTTCATCCGAAAGGAAGTGACAAAGCCTGACTCCTTTAGTTCCTTTTGGTAGGTGGGAGATAAAAAAGACACATCAATGCTTGGCTTAGATCCAGAAGCCATATTCGTCTGGCTGAAGAGCCTGGGAAACATGAGAAAACACAGACTAATACAAGCCAGACTACGCTTCATGGAAAACCTAGGATTTTAAATACTCCAAGGCCCGGTCTACCCTGGCGAGGGATTTTGTTTCGCCCAGGAGCCGTATGGAACCAAACAGGGGCGGACTGACCCGGCTTCCGGTAATGGCTACCCGGAGGGGCATCATAAGATCCCCTATTTTTACCTGTTTTTCTTCGGCAAACTGCTTTACCAGGGCTTCGGAAGCCTCATCAGACTGGCGTGCCATGACTGGAACGAGCTCACGGACCAGGGTAAGCAGATTGATGGCCGTCGCCAGGTCTGCCTTTTTCGGCAAGAACTCTTCCTTTTGCGGCATCTGTGGTTCGGCAAAAAGGTAGCCTAGCTTGGCGGGTCCTTCATGGAGGAAACTGAGCCGCTCCTTGATAAGCGGCATGGCAGCTATAAAGAGGGCCCGTTGGTCCGCTGTAGGCGGTGCGCCTGCTGTGCCAAAAAGACCTGACGCTACCGCATAGGGCTCTATGAGGGACGCCAGGTCTTCGTCGCTTTTCATACGGATATATTGGCCGTTATACCATTCGAGCTTTTTGTAGTCAAAAATGGCAGGAGCCTTGTTGAGCTTGTCCAGGCTAAAGCGCTCCGCCAGTTCAGCTACGGTGTAGATATCCTTTCCTTCTTCATAAGAAGCACCGAGGAGGGCCACATAGTTGATGAGCGCCTCCGGCAGGTAACCCTGGCGGCGGAATTCATCAATACTGGTAGCTCCGTGACGCTTGCTTAATTTTTTGCCGTCCTGGCCCATAACCATGGGAAGATGGCAATATTCGGGGTGCTGCCAGCCGAATGCCTTGTACATTATGACATGGAGCGGCGTGGAGGGTATCCATTCCTGGGCGCGGAGTACATGGGTAACCTGCATCAGGTGGTCATCTACCACGTTGGCTAGGTGATAGGTAGGGAAGCCGTCGGATTTAAGCAGCACCGGATCGGGGTTTACGTCGTCGTTTTTCCACTCAATGTCACCCAGAAGATGATCGTGGAAGCGGGTCACTTCGCCGAGGGGTATTTTAAGGCGGATCACATGGGGTTCCCCTGCCTTGGCCCGTTTGGCTGCCTCTTTCGGTGACAGGTTACGGCAGTGCCGGTCGTAGCCGGTCTCGCTCGATTTGGACTCTTCCCGCTCTTTGCGGATTTTTTCAAGCCGTTCTTCGGTGCAGAAGCAGTAATAGGCCTGGCCCATGGCAACAAGCATTTCTGCGTATTCCTTGTACAGCGCAAAACGCTGGGACTGAATGTAGGGGGCTGCGGGGCCGCCTACGTCGGGGCCTTCGTCCCAATGAATGCCAAGCCAGTCAAAGGTGTCATAGAGGTTCTGCACATAGGCAGGGTCATAGCGGGTCTGGTCCGTATCCTCTAGGCGGAGAATAAACTTACCGCCCTTAGACCGGGCAAAAAGGTAGTTAAAAAGGGCGGTCCTGACACCGCCGATATGCTGAAGCCCCGTCGGTGAGGGAGCGTAGCGAACACGAACTTCCATGGGTATCTCCTGGATTATGTTGCAGTGATGATAAGTAAGGATACAAATTATACCGACCTACGGGGTACGCCGCAAGAGCAGGGAGAAGGCGGAGGGAATTAGTTAATACCCTTCCCTTTCTTGTCATCTAATGACCTCTGTGCTATTGTTTCATTATGCCAGATCAGCATGACCGCGGTTACAAAGCGCTCTTCTCCAATCCTCGCTTTATGGAGCAGCTGGTTACAAGCTTTATCCACGAAGACTGGGTAATGCAGGTCGATTTTTCTCAGGCCTCACTGGTTGATAAGTCCTATGTGACCCGGCAGTTCAAGAAGCTTGAGTCTGATTTGATCTGGAAGCTCCCCCTTAAGGATTCGGGAGCGGTCTATCTCTATATGCTCATTGAGTTCCAGTCCACCGTAGACCACTGGATGAGTTACCGCATGCTTCGCTATGTCCTTGAGTTCTATGGGGGCTTATTAAAGGCTAAGCCAAAGCCCCAGCGGCTGCCTGCGGTCTTTCCGCTCCTTGTGTACAACGGGGATCCCCGGTGGACCGCCCCCGAGCAGCTTGCGGCCATGAACAACCTGGTATCGGCCTTATTCCTCGTTGATTCGAGCAATGTGGATGAGATTCAGAGCAGAATTCGTGGAATTATTAGTGGGTTGATGATATTCGTACCCTTAAGGAGGTACCTACCATGTTAGCGACTGCTATCAAAAAGAAAGAACAGGAGTGGTTTAAAGAAGGCCGTATAGAAGAGCGCCGAGAAACGGCGCGGAAGATGAAGCAAGAACATGTACCTATAGATATTATTATACGAGTTACCGGTCTTTCCCGGGAAGAGATTGAAAAACTTTAAATACTATCATGTCGGTGCTAATGACTTATTTGTTACTTAACAATCAAGGGGCTTTATTATGAAAGCAATTGTGAAACATGAAGCAGGCGTGGGTGTTAAAATAGTGGATGTACCCATGCCGCACGTGGGGCCGAACGACCTCCTTATTAAGGTAAAAAAGGTTGCAATCTGCGGCACCGATGTACATATCTATAAATGGGACGCCTGGTCCCAAAAACATATACGTCCCCCGATGGTGATAGGACACGAGTTTGTGGGGGAAATTGTAGAACTGGGTTCTTCCGTTACAGGCTGGCAGATCGGAGAGCGGGTCTCAGGCGAAGGACATATTGTCTGCGGAACCTGTCGGTCTTGCCTTGCGGGCCGGAAGCACCTGTGCCCTAACACGATCGGCGTGGGAGTAAACCGGGATGGCTGCTTTGCAGAGTATCTTTCCTTGCCTGCAACAAACGCCTGGCGGGTGCATCCTTCTATTTCCGATGAGGTGGCGGCCATTTTTGATCCCTATGGAAACGCAACTCATACTGCCCTTTCATTTGAAATGATCGGCGAGG
>JAIWNU010000173.1 GCA_020216655.1 Treponema sp.
CGATGCAGTGCTCTGTACAGGAGAATAAGGAGACCTTTATGAAACGATTCGGTGTTATTCATGTTTCTGCTACTCAGTATACCTGTTTTTGCCCAGCTGAGACTTGAATTAGGTATCGACATCCCGCGGGGTGTTGGAGCCGTATCGGGGACGAGGTTTTTAGTGATCCCGAAATAAATAAGGTATTTACCGATTATATCATTCCTGTTCCGGAAGTAGGATTCTACTACCAGTTCGGTAACGCATCTCTTCGTGCCGGTATAGGGGTACGGATGTATACCTTTTTGCTTGCATCCATTTTCTGGCCCAATGCGTTTATCGAAGCAGATATTTGGAACCTTACCGCTGTAGCTCAGATGGGCGGCGGGATCTTTGGTATGTATGCCCTGGGACAAACCCGGTTCGAAAGCGGAAAAGTGTTCATGCCGGACCTGTCGCTTTGGTATAGGTTTGGAAATTCCTTCCGGCTTGGGGGCGGTGCTATTGGGATTATGCTGCCCGAGTCGACCAATATAGGATTCTTGTACTATATCGGTGGCAAATTCAATATCGTATTTAAATAAGGGGGAAGTCTCCCCCTGGGGTCCTGCACGGCAGGACCCCACCCCCTCTACGGGGCACCTGGTTAGTCACCGCAGCTATCTATCTAGTTATGGAATCTCCTCCCGTTCTGCCCCGTAACGCCCCGCAATAAGCCTTCAGGATTTTTCAGAATCTTCCGGTAGAAAGAAGCACTAAAGAACAGGCATGGAGATAAGGAATCCCCGACATATCAAGAGCTTTCTCCAGTTCAGCATTTTCTGCTCCGGGATTTAAAATGACCCTCCGGGGTTTTAACTCAAGTATCTCTTCTTTTAGCGCCGAAGAATGTTTCGGAGAAACGTAAACCGTGAGGGTATCCACTCCCTCATTAATATCTTTTAAAGACGAAATAACCGGTAACCCAAGCAGCTCATTCAGATGAGGGTTAACCGGTATGGTCTTGAATCCATGGGACAAAAGTTCCCGAACCGCCCTGTATGAATACCTGTCAGGGTTGTTGCTTGCCCCAAGGACAACCACAGTGCGGTCAGTAGAGTTATTCATCATATCGTTTTATCTCCTTTTAAAACCGTCTTATTTGATAATTAGTTTCATTGCGTTATATTATTGATAACATACTAAAAAAGGTAATGATTGTCTATGAAAAACATATATATTGCAATTTCTATATTATTGTGTGGAGCCTATTCGTTATTTCCGCAGAGCCAAGGCACATATACAGCCTCAGGTCAGGGAAAGGGCAACAGCAAAGAAGCGGCTGTCGAGGCTGCCCAGCTTGATGCAATTAACAAAATGGTTTTTACCGTGCTTCGCCGAGATACATTGTACCGGGATCTTTTTGCCCCCGAAGCATTAAGAAACGGAAGAATAGTCACCCAGGAAGCACGCAAGACTCCCTTAGGCTCCTGGGAGGCTACTGCGGTTCTGGAAATAGATGAAGGGCTTGCGGAAGCACTGTATGTTGGCCGTTATGCAACTACACTTACGAACCTCTTGGACCAGACAGAAGAGGAAATCCCTGCAATAGAAGCGCTCCTCCAAAATGCAGGACGCGCTGAAAATGAAGGAAATTTAGGAAGCGCCGAAACCTATTATTCACAAGCCCAGACGAAACTAGAAGCGGTATTGCGTTACCTGGATCCGGTGGACGATGCTTTTTATTTTTCCTCCCGGGGTAAACGGAAAGCGGCGGAACTGAAGCTGCTTATCCATTCATTAAAAGACACAAGCGTTAAAGGTATAGAACGGGTGCGAACAGCCCAGCGCCAGCTGACTATAGCTCAAAGCACGGGGCAAATACTTGCTCTTTTCGATCAGATTGAGCAGGCGCTGCTTGTTATCGAAGCAAACCGCGATAGCCTGGCGAGGATTGCAGCAAGCCCTCAGGGATATACCAAGGAGCAGCTTGAAACTGCAGCGGTACAGTGCCGCCAGCAGCAGGAAGCCGCAGCGGTGCAAAGAAAGCAGTTTCTTCGGGCTACTGAGGGACTTGAGAAATCCCAAACAAGAGATTCTGAAAGTTACCTTGCAAAACGGGCATCCCTATTGGATCTGCGTATTCAAGGCCTCCAAAAACAGCTCAACTCTGTTCATGGTCAAATTTCCGGTGAATTGCTTTGGCGCTCAAAGACCGTATCGGCCCTTCGCTGGGTGGTGAACCACGAACCGGCACATTTTATTTCTATGGGTTTCCGGTTCCCTATGGGTATAAAGCCCGGGTATAGGGGACCAGAAACCGTATCGGTACCCCTGCGTTTAGCTCTTGCGGCAGAAGGAGCGCTGCCATTAAGCGCCGGCGGCGGCCTATGGGGAAAAACTCAGGTTCTATCCGGTTCAGAATCCCTTTTTGAGACCGATCCTTTGAATATCCGTCAGGAAATGGCTTTAGGTTTTTTCAGACGGAGTGTACTCGGACTTGGAATCCGCTGGGACTGGAATCGGGAGGAACAGAAGCCGATTACCGCGATGGAAGCTGTCTGGGGACTTCCGGGAAACAGCCGGGGACAGCAAAAAAATTATTTTCTGTGGGTCAATACGCTCAGCTGGGAGTTCCCTGGAGAAACGCAGCATATGCTTGCCTATGTCAATGGAGGGCTGCAAAGCATACTTCGTCCATCACGCTCTATTGGCTTTGAATTGGACCTTTCTTCCAGGGTTCGTGCTGGCTCCGCTCAACTATCCTCTTTTTGGATCGGTTCGGCCGCATTGAACTGTACATTCCAGCTGCCCTTCCTGCGGCCCTTTGCCTGGAATGTGGGCTGGGAAGGCTCAATCCGCAGCCCCCTCACCGATATGGGCGTGAATTTCGAAGAAACATCGGGGCTGCACGCCTTTACCTTTGGCTGTACGTACCTGTTTTAGCCGGCGCAGCTAACCTATGGTGGTGCCGAAAAAGTCCTGACCGGAAAGGATTTTTCTGAGGTTCTCTAGGTCCTTTCCGGCTGCACAGATTACCTTAAGACCGATCTTGGCCGCATGGCGGCTTGCAACGGGATCAAAGGGCACATTTTTCCCCGGAACCCAGTCATCTCCAACAATGGCTCTAAAATCGGCCCAGGAAATGGAATCGATCGGTTTTGCCTCAGGTTTTTTCCGAGGATCGTCGGTATATACCTTAGCAATGTTAGAAAGGTTTATAACCTTGTCTGCCTGAAATCGTTCTGCCAGGAGTACCGCATCAAAATCGGTGGAAAAGCCTGGCTTCCAGCCTGCGGCAACCAGCACACGGCCTACAAAGGGGCCTACCTGGGAGGGATCGGTAACCACTTCCTGGGTGCAAAGATCCCCCAGGACCGCTTTAAGCAGCTGGGCATTGAGGCGGGTAGCCATAATACCAATCCAGTCCGCCTGTTCATCGGATCCATTTGGAACAATTGCTCGGTAGGCTTGCTGGTATTTTCGAGCGGGGCCGCCGCCGCCAACTACCAGTATAAAACGCCTTTTTTCATCCGCCGCAAGTTCTGCCTTAAGGAGCGTGATAAAAGCGGCAATAAAATCCGAATCAACACCATCGGGGGCAACTATGGAACCGCCCAGTGAAATAACCGTAACCATATTATTTCCTAATATACTCCGGTAACGAGTACATCGCTCCAGAGAGATGAATAGGACTCCAGGGTCCCTGTAGATTCTTCCCAAATGTTCTGCAGTGCGTATTCTCTATCCCGCCGTACAGTTTTCCCCTTTGGATCCATGGATGACAAATTGATTATACCACGTGAAAAGCTTATCCGCTGGCTGTCCACATTGCCAAAATAATAGGTAGCCGCATCGGAACGGAACACAAAAGATTCGGGTACAGCGGAGGCTCCCATGGCAGGATCCACAGGTATCCAGCCCAATCCATCAACCCAGAACTCTGCCCAATAATGTTTTCTCGTTTCCCTCGATTTATTTACCAGTACTCCCGCGTCGGGAATCGCTGGAATATTGAGCGATCGGGCCATGGCACAGAACAAGAGACTTGCGGTATATGCATCAAGCACTTGCTTGTTCATGGCCTCGACCAAACTTGTTTGCACCGGTTCCTGCCGGATACCGCCCTGGGCAGTCAGCCATTCATAAATACGCTGGGCTTGAATATAGGGATTTTGCTCTTTACCTACAACCGCATTTGCCTTTTTCTGAATTTCCTGATTATCCGAGGGTATGAGGGCGCTGCTCTGGGTGTATAAACTATGAATAGGCGCATTGGTATTGCGTACCACGGCCTGGGCTCTCACTGAAGTTTCTACCGCGTATACATCGACCACATAGGAGACCGTAATAGTATTGTTGGTTCCGGTCTGGAGATCCTTGATCTGGAAAAGGGATGAACCAAGATAATTTTTTACAAAGGGTTCGATAGATCTGGCAAGCTGCTGGGATATACGCTGCTGAGCGCTGACGGTCGGAATCGGAATCCAGAGGTACAAGGTGTTGGGGACCGCAGCTTTTTGAACTCTGACATCAACCCCATATGAAATAGCATAGCTTTTTTTATCTTTGAACACCTTGGAGCCCGGTTTATCAACCACATCAAAGAACAGGGGCATACTCGTTCCCTGATCGGTAACAACCTGTACAGCTCCGCTGATAGCCCCATCGGGAACTCGAATTCGTATTTCCCGGTCACTCCAGTATTCATATCCCAGTTCTGTATCTGATACCTCTACGGTTTTTAAGCTTTGGCTTGTGTCCCCGAGAGCAGTCAGGGAATTTTCGGAACTCCAGCTGAAAAGGACCTTGGATTTATCTCTGGCTGCACCAAAGCTGCTCCCCTGAAGGGTAACAAGGGAACCTATGCGCCCCGAAACAGGGGAAAGGGATGAAAGGGCAGGGCCACTGCCAGTCTGGGTGTCGGTAATTCGCTGGGGCATGACAGACCGGTTGGTAAAGAGGCTGGCATTGCTCCGTTTCCCGTTCACATGGACATACACGAGCCCTGAATCTCCAAAGTCAGGGGTCCTTAGGGCGATCAAATCATCCTGCCATTGGATATATGCGGAGGCTGTGGGTATAATACCGCCTATGGTCACATAATTTTCGCCCCGTTCTTTTCCAAAATGCTGTCCCCGAATGGTTAATACTTCTCCCAGGCTGCCGATACGAGGATCAATGGACTCTATCCGCGGGCTTTTGGAAAAACAAGAGGCAAAAAACAAGGAGGCAAAGAGAGAGAGTAGGACAGTTGCTTTCAGGGACCGGGTCATTTTTTAGGTGTATCTCCAGACGAATTGTCAGTGTTGGTTGTATCTTCCTTTGAGGAGGGCTCTTTTACATAGGGTCTCAACTCGAGCTGAATTTCTATACGGCTCTTCCCGTCCTTTGTTCTTTGTCCGAGGGGGAAGAAAAACAAGCGCTCCCCATAATCCAGGGGAATTGTCTGCACCGTTGTTTGGTATTTTATGCCGCTATCAGCCGTATCAATCCAAACCTGTCCTTGGGCTACAAGGAACTTTTTTCCATCTTCTCGGACATAGGGGGTGAATTGGGCCAAGACTACCACATTTTTCCCCACCAATTTTATCGTCACCGGTCTGCCGGGAATAGTCACTTTTGAGTTTTCGGATGTCCATGTTTCTGTTTCATTTAATTCCACAACCCTGGCCACAATATCGAGGACTACCGCCCGTTCCTTAAGTCCAGGAAGTTCTGTAAGGGGCGCTTCCTGGGAAAACAAAGAAAGGGAAACGATATAGAGAAAGAGACTTAGCAGTGTAGAATCCCGGGAGACCGATGGTACCGACATACTGACCTATTTCCTCCCCTGATAATCGACGGCCCGGATTAATTCGGGCTGCCCTGAGGGGATAAAGCTGCCCGTATCTGGCAGTTTGATAATCACAATATCGGCGGTAGAGGTTTGGTTCTCGAGATATCGCAGCACTTCCTTTATATCAGAGACAGGAACAATTCCCGGTACTTCCGTATTTATTTTGGCAATGCTTTGGGTGTTGGCACTTCCTTGGTGCAGGATAAAGGGGGTTACCAGCGATGCAAGGAGGGCTACCAACACAAGGGCGGCAATAGCAGCCGGAAGGGGCAGCACTATAGGATGTTTCCACCTGAGTCGGGTGTTTGTCTGCTCTGTCTGGGGAATCGAACGTGATAGATGTTTCCAAACATCCCGCTGGGCTGATTCAAGATGACTCTCATCTATCTGCTTTAACTGTAAAAAATCGCTAACCAGGTTGTAGGATGCAAGTTTTTTGGAACATTGTGGACAGGTTCCCAAATGGGCTTCCAGTTTTTCTTTCCAAGGAGAAGGAAGCTCGCCATCTTTATACAAAGATATAAGTTGAGAATCAGGACACATGCCTACCATCCTTTCCTATTAGGGCAGCTAATTGTTCACGGGCTCGAAAAACCCGGACCTTAACATTCCCCTCACTTATACCAAGAATACGGCCAATTTCTTTATAATTTAATTCTCCATATTCCTTTAATATCAGTACGGTTCTCATATTTTCAGGCAGTTTCTGCAACGCCTCCTGTACTTCCTGTCTCGTTTCTCCGGCAATATATTCAGACTCCCCTGTTTCGCTTCTGCGAACATCTTCCCGAAAGGCCCGCTGGTACGCCCGCCGTTCCCGCTCTTTTCGTTTGGCATAATTCAGGGCTGCATTTTTTACCACCCGAATCAGCCAATATTTTGCTTCCTCCAAATTCGGGAACTCCATGTTCCGTTCATAGAGTCTAAAAAAAGCATCCTGGCACAGGTCCTCTGCCGCGTCTTCTGTTCCAACAATACGGTAGGCGACCCTGAACAACACAGGGAAGGTGCTGTCATAGAGACGCCTAAACTCGGCCATTGGCATCCGTGTGCCTGTACTAAATAACAACATTATCCTCGCATTCGTTACACAAGCAAACGCCAGCTTGTTCCCTGAGGGCTGTCTTCCAGTATGATGTTTTTATCCCTCAGCATATTCCGTATTTCATCCGCCCGCTGGTAGTTCTTTGCCTTCTTTGCAGCATTGCGTTCTGCAATGAGCGCTTCAATTTCCTTTACAAAAGCCGGATCAAGCTTTTGCTCTGCCCGGGGTTCCGAAAGCTGCTCCCGCAGACGGAGACCGAGCACCTGGTCCATATCAAAGGCGATTGCAAGGGCTCGAGCGGCTTCTATTTCAGTATCGCGGATAAGGCCCCACAGCTCCGCCAGGGCCCGCGGGGTGGAAAGGTCTTCTTCGATAGCCCGATTAAAGGCCTCGTGGTATGTCTGTCCCTTATCTGAAAGCCCCTTATCTCCCGGATTCCCGGCCCATGGATCTGGCAGCGAAGTGCATTTCCCCGCCAGATAGTACAGTCTGTCCATAAGGGCCCTGCGGGCGCTGCGGGCCCCTTCCAGGGCTTCAAAGGAAAATTGGAGCTGGCTCCGGTAATGCCCGCCCAGGAGAAAATACCGGTAATCCAAAGGATCATAGCCAGCATCCACGAGGCTTTGCAGAGTCAGGAACTTACCGCTCGATTTAGACATTTTACCCTTGTCGAGGACTAAAAATTCGTTGTGGACCCAGTAGTTAACCCATTTTTTGCCCGTGGCGGCCTCGCTTTGGGCGATTTCATTGGTATGATGAATGGGGATATGGTCGATACCGCCTGCATGTATGTCGAACTGCTCTCCCAGGTATTTCATGCTCATGGCAGAGCATTCGATGTGCCAGCCCGGGTAGCCCCGTCCCCAGGGACTGTCCCAGGTGAGCGCCTGATTTTCGAATTTGCTTTTTGTGAACCAGAGGGCAAAATCATGGGGATTCCGTTTGTTTTCATCCACATCAATACGGGCACCAGCCTTGAGGTCCTCCAGTTTAAGCCGGGCAAGTTCGCCGTAGGTGGGAAATTTGGTAATATCAAAATAGAGGTTCCCGCCCGCCCGGTAAGTGTAGCCCCGGGCTTCGATCCGCTGGATCAGGGCAATCATATCCTGAATATGTTCTGTGGCCTTGCAAACCACCGTGGGCCGGATAATGTTGAGCCGTTCGGTATCACGGAAAAATGCATCGGTATAGAACGCCGCGATTTCGAGAACCGTTTTGCCCCGTTCTTCGGCGCTTTTTACCATTTTGTCTTCGCCCGTATCGTCATCGCCGGAAAGATGTCCCACATCGGTAATATTCATCACATGGGTAACCTGGTATCCAAGACGGCGGAGGGCGCGGACCAAAATGTCATGGGTAACATAGGCCCGCAAATTACCGATATGGGCATAGTTGTAGACCGTCGGTCCGCATCCATAAAAACCAACTTTGCCGGATTGTATCGGCTGGAAAATCTGCATTTCGCGGCCTAAGGTGTTATACAAGGATAGTGGCATGGAACCTCCGCATCAATTTCGGTACAATAGCAATATGGTAAACCTACGGAAATTATTGGAAAAAATCAATATGGAGCATGGCTTTGAGGGGGACATCCGATTTGATGAGCCCATGGCTCGCCATACGACTTTTAAGGTAGGGGGCCCTGCGGATGTGTGGGTGCGGCCCGCGGGCAATCGTTTCCCCGAATATGCCGCGTTACTCCTTAAAACAGCCCGGGAAGCGGATGTTCCTGTATTTATACTCGGGGGCGGGGCTAACCTGGTAGTATCAGACCGGGGCATCCGGGGCATAGTGCTGGATACGGGTAGCTGGTCCGGTGTTCAGTTTGATGAACAGGCGGTGCTGGTCTATGGGGGTACCGAAGTGGACGCTGCATCTGAAGCCTGTGCACAGCATGAACGACAGGGCCTTGCTTTCCTTGCGGGTATGCCCGGTTCCATAGGAGGCGCCGTCTGGATGAATGCCCGCTGTTACAATCGCTCTATTTCGGATGTGCTTTTGGAAACATGGATACTAAATGAAGCTTTTCAAGAAGAATGGGTCCCCTTTAACGCAGAGGATTTCGATTACAAAATAAGCCCCTTTCAAAAACGAAGGGTACTCATTTTAGGAGCTCGTTTCAAAACAGCATTTCAAAGCCGGGAATCCCTGTACGAAGAAATGAAAAGCTATAGACAGGATCGAGAAAGCAAGGGCCATTACCGGCTGCCTTCGGCTGGTTCGGCTTTTAAGAACAATCATGCCTTTGGCAAGCCCACGGGCAAATTAATTGATGAGCTTGGACTCCGGGGGCTCAGCATGGGCGGGGCCAAGGTGGCCGACTGGCACGGAAACATTATTGTGAATACCGGCACCGCAACCGCCCAGGATATCTACCTTTTGACTGAAGAATTAAAAAAACGGGTAAAGCAGGCATTGGGATACGAGCTTGAATGTGAAATCCTTTTTGTCGGTGATTGGAACGGAGAAGAGAAAAGGTCCTGAAAATACTCCTTGACTTTGCTATACTGTTATTATCGGGCTGCCGATGAACTTACTTGCGAGTATTGGCCTATGAGGAGGTCTGTCGTGCATACATTTAAAAGGGTTTCATTCATTGCGTATTTACTCATTGTTCTTGAGTCCTTTGCGTTTTCTGCCCAGAATCAGGTAGGCATTGTTCAGGAAATTATGGGCACCGTAACGGTTACCCGCAATGGTCAGGTACTCTCCAAAATAGATCTTGGAGATCCCATCCAGAATTATGATCTTATAAAAACAGGCCCCGATGGAGGCCTGGTGATCGGTCTCACCGCCGAAACCGGTATGCGGGGCACCCTCATTGTAAAGCCCAAATCAGTGTTTACAGTTAAAACTCAGGTGGTAAATGGCAGTCCAACCACAGAGGGCGATGTTTTGGGCGGTTCTGTGGGAATAAAGGTTAAAAAGATAGCCGGAGACCCGGCGCTCAATGTTAAAACCGGCAATACCGTTATGGGTGTCAGGGGTACCGAATTTGTTGTTATTGTATCTCTCAATAATGGACTTTTAGTTACCTGTACCGATGGAAAGGTTGCCTGTACCGGAGATGAAGGCG
>JAIWNU010000174.1 GCA_020216655.1 Treponema sp.
TGGGTTACCGTATTGACGACGCTGCCGATTTTTCCCAGGTTAATATTAAACTCCTGCCGTATCGGGTTACCATCGGCCCCCGGAGTGGAACTCCGGACGTCAAAGGCTACCCGGACATTGACATCGCCCTCTGCAGGAGACTGATTACCGTTGGCATCGGTAACACCAGCCAGGGTTCCCAGGTTAGAGAACGTTACCGTAAAGGTATTGGGGCCGCCGGCTGCGGTGGTTCCCGGAGCCAAGCCTACCGCCGTATTGGTTGGTGTTTGTCCTTCCGGATCAACGGTTACCCGAGCCTGCCATTGGTTATTCTGGCCGGGAACTCGCGTAAAATCCACACGCAGGGTGTGTTCCTGTCCAAAGTTGTCATAGATCTTAAAGTCCGTACTCCATGTCCCGTCAAGAATCGCACCTGGTCCGGCATTCTCTGGAATTTCTGGTGTACGTTTATCCAAGTTACAGGCAAAATTAACTGAACTTGTTGCCTTCGCAGGATCCTTGGAACCGACAGGAATAATGAGGTCCTCCACGTCCCGGGCGGTATCAATTCTTGTTGTTCCGCCCACGTCCCGTGCCATCCAGCCTTGGACCCGCATTCCATTGGCAGGGTTCACCAGCGTTCCGTCCCGATCCAGACTGAAAGCTCCAGCCCTGGTATAGAAGGACTTCTCTCCATTTTTAAGTACAAAAAAGCCCTGTCCCTGGATGGCCAAATCGGTCCCCACACCGGTAGTCTGCAAGGATCCCTGGGTATGTATCGTATCGATGGAGGATATCATCATTCCAAGACCGACTTCTTTGGGATTCACACCGCCTACTTCTTCGGTGGGCCGAGCAGCACCGGACATCTGCTGATACAAGAGGTCCTGGAAATTGACCCTTCCTTTTTTAAAGCCCGTAGTATTAACGTTCGAAATATTGTTACCCACCACATCCATACGGACCTGGTGATTCTGTAAACCCGCTACACCGGAATACAATGATCGCATCATAAGCCATTACTCCTTATCCGCATTGGTGTACACTTTAGTAACCTGTTCCCAGTTATAGTAGTTGCCGTTGACCAAAACCTGGGGGAGTGCACCCCTGGAAACAGCCTGGACTACTCCATTTATCACTTTATCGCCATCGGTCAGTTCTACCGCCTTTCCGAGTGAGCTCGTAGCTTCGCTGCCGGACAGCATATTGGCAAGACGGTTAAAGTCCTGAGCCATATTGGTCATTTGTTCAAGGGACGAAAACTGGGCCATTTGGGCTATAAATTCCTTGTCTTCCATCGGTGCCGTAGGATCCTGATGGGTTAGCTGGGTAATAAGGATTTTTATAAAATCATCTTTTCCCAAATTCTGACTTGTCTTTTTGCCCTGCTCAATCGCTTTGTTAAAGCTATCTACCTGCATGCGAAGCAGTGATTGTTCCTGGGCATTCAGGGTTGCATTCAGTTCCATCAGTATGGCCTCCTTAGGCTAACATATTTATCGATACATTTGTTCCAGAACTTAATTGACTATTCTGGGAGAGCGGCACATCAGACACCGTCTCGCTATATGTGCCTGCCACAAGCCGCTCTGAATAGAAGGGTTGCTGCAGGTTGTCCTGTCTCCTGTTACTTGAACCACGGCCATCGGCAGAAACGGAAATTTCAAGACTTGCCCCCTGGAATCCCCAATCTTTGAAAGCCTGCTCGAGAGAATGGAGTTCTTTTTCAAAGGCCCGCAGGGCTTCTTCGCTTTCCACAACGATATGACCCGAAACCTTATTGTCCGCCATTTCAAGTTTTATTCTAATGTTGCCGAGAGATTCAGGTTTAAGATTCAGCCGAATAAGCCCTTCCCCTCCATCTTTAAGCACCATTGATGCATGCTTCACTATATCGCCGTTTAAGGAGGTTCTTAGTTCCTGGGCAAGCATATCTTGAAAAGAACGGGAAGGACTAAGCGGTGCTGTCCATGATTCACCCTTGTCCTTTTTTATACCCTCTTCTTTTAGATGTACGGTTAATTCAGCGGTTTTCGTGTTTCCTTCGGCGGAGCTACTTATTTCGTTCGGTTTTGCCTTCTGTTCTGCGCTTTGGGTCCTGAGGTCATAGACTTCTATATCTATCCGTTCCTTGCGCCGGTCCCGTGTTTTTTCCGTTCGTTTTTCTGGGGTACTGGCAGCCTCATCTTGTTTTTCCGCTTTAATCGTACTTTGCCGGGACTGAACTAGGCTTCCGTTTTGAGACGCAAGGATTGCCAGGTTTTGTTCAGAACCCGAATCTTGTACGGCCCTGCCGTTTCGGCCCTGCTTTGAAAGTTCATTTTGTTTTGTAATACCCTGACGAGATAGGACAGTATCTGGATCGCTTGTTTCGCCGTAGAAGTTTTTTTTCTTTTGCAGAATGCCTTCGGCTTCTTTTAGGGGCAGGTTCGATGAACTATTACCTTCATAGATACTTTTCTGTACGCCATTATGGAGCGGATCGAAAGGAGAGCGCTTCTCCGTTTGCTGCTGCGGCACTGTCTTATTATTAGTTCCTTCGGCTTTGGCCTTTACAGATTGCAAAGATCTTTGCAAGTCCACTGTTCCTGTCTTAGAAACAGATTGTTCCTTGCTCCCAATTATGGCGCCAGAGTCGGTGTTGCTGTTTCCGAAGGACTGCAATTTTTTTAGAATACCTTCGAAGGATCCTGACAAGGGGTTTGATTTAAACAGAGATGGATTACGCTGTCCTTGTTTAGACTTTTGAGTCTGCGATATGGTGGATGCATTGGGGACTGCAAGCACGGTCCTTCCTCCTCCCGAAACACCGGACGGCCGGTGACCGGGGAAGGAAAGGGGGCTCAATTCAGGGTCCGGGGCTTTCCGGCCATCTTTCGCTGCAGTTCGGCGGAACGTTCGGCCGGCAGCAGTGAGAGCCAGTAGGCAACCAGGGAGGCTTTACCCTCCTTCTGAGCGATTTCCTCGGTCATCCGGAACACATCGATAATATCCTGGTCATCCATGGCTGCTAAAATTTTTACCGCCTTGTCCGGCGGCATACCGACCAGGTATCTCGAATTCTGTTCGATGTTTACCCTTCTATTTTCGAACTGTTGGACCGTAAGGTTAAAGGTTTTTTCCCGTTCATCCTGCGCTTTTTGTCTATCCTGCAATTCCTGGGCCTTTTGGTCTATTTCAGCTTCTTTTTTCTTGAGCTCCGCTTCCCGTTTATCTAGTTCGATGCTTCTGAGATTCAGTTCTTCAAGTCTAACGGCCAGGCGTTCCGCATCAATAGAGATAGACTGCGTATCGGTAAGACTCTGCTGGGTTCGAGGTTTAAGACCAAGGACAGAATAGAGGGGACTCAGGATGGCCTTTGCATCGATTATTGCTAAATAATCAAACCAGACAAGACCACCGATGGCGAGCACAATAATAAGAATAATGAGAACGATAACTCTGCCTAAAATGCGTTGTGATCCGTAGCCAGCCACTCTGGTTCCCCTTTTTTTATTAAACAGTGTAAAAGGGCTTTACCTTGTTTACTGAGAAAGCCCCTTGCTAGTATTGCCCCAAGGTGGCCTATGCGTCAAGGATTTCATCCTAATAACTCAATTTTAGCCATGATATAATCGAGTCGATCCGTATTTAAGACAGAGCGCCGCTGTTCTGTTCCCGCAAGCGGTTCGATCGTATAAGAACCGCGGCGAACAAACTTTTTTCCCTTCCCTTCGGTGAACCAATAAACCAGTGAAATGGTACTGCTGTCTAGTTCTATCGCATTGATGCCTTTTTTCCCGATAACAGAACCGGAATTAAATAGACACGGAACCGGAAGTTCATCTCCATACAGGCTTTCCTTTAAGCTATTCCGCCGCTCGGATCGTTTAAGCTTAGCCAGTTCTATTCTGAGAAAGAGGACTTCGTCGGCTATGCGCTTTCTATCTTCCCCAGTAGCCAGGGGGTATTCCCTGCACAGCCGTTCAATTTCAAATTTGATATAATCAAACCGGCCGAGGGACTCAAACAGGGGGCGGTGGGTGTGGCCGATAACTGAAATAATGCCGTTGTTCCGTGCATAGTTATAGGCTTTTTTTTCTACCGAAAACCGGTGCCGCGGGCTGCGGCCAGAAGATATATTGCGGATTCCCAAGGGTTTTAAAAAATAGCGAAGACTGGCCCGTATGATATGATTATAATTGGTGTAAACTTTTGATGTCTGGTGCCCGTGAAAAACATAAACGGGAATGACCGGTGTCTCTATTTTCAGAGAACCAAGCAGCGGATAGGGATACCGTTTCTCCAGAACCAGGTCCTCATCATGATTGCCAAGAATTTTAAAGAGCCGTCCTTTTTTATAGAATGCATCAAAAATTTCGTAGAGCTTACCCCAATAGGACCGAATTTTTGAATAGGAATAACGCTGCAGTTCTTCGATATCGCCGTTCAGTACGAGGTACCAGTCCTGGGCAAAATAGTACTTTTCTAGGATGTCCTGTATCAGGTTTTCATTTTTTAATAGATCATCCGAACGGCCGCCGTCTCCCATATGAAAGTCGCTTATAATAAGGACTCTGTTTCCCGGAGCGAGTTTAAATACTTCCGCTTCAGTAAAACTCCTGTGTAAATCCTGGGTTGTATCAGCGGAAACTGCGACCATGGAGGATCTCCGCGGCCGGCTTGAGCCGGCTAGCATGTAAAAGCTCTATCGATCAGCAAGCTTTGCAGCGATTTGGGCCGCAAGGGATGCATTGTTCAATACCAATTGTATGTTAGCTTCGAGACTTTTTCCACCGGAAAGTTCCACTATTTTAGCAAGAAGGAACGGAGTTGTTTCCTTTCCCTTTATGCCGCGGCTGCGGGCTTCGGACAGGGCTTGTTCAATGATCCGATCTATATCAGCTTTAGGCAGCGCATAGGCTTCCGGAATGGGATTTGCGATAACCACGCCGCCTTCGAGACCGGTCTGCCATTTAAGGGACAAGACCTGGGCAATTTCTTCAGGCGTATCAAGCTGGTAATCCACGGGGAAACCCGATTCCCTGCAATAAAAAGCGGGGAGTTCCTTCGTTTTATATCCAATAACAGGAACCCCTCGAGTTTCCAGGTATTCCAGAGTAAGCCCTAGATCGAGAATACTTTTAGCCCCCGCACAGACCACAGCAACGCTTGTCCGGGCAAGCTCTTCCAAATCAGCCGAAATATCAAAGGTTTCCTGGGCAAAACGATGGACCCCGCCGATTCCGCCGGTGGCAAAGATCCTTATTCCTGCCAGGTGAGCGACAATCATGGTGGCAGCCACGGTGGTTGCACCGGTTTCTTTTTTTGCAAGCACAAAGGGGATGTCACGGCGGCTTGACTTTATGACAGCCAAACCCTTTTTACCAAGAAACTCAATCTCATCCGTAGTAAGCCCAGCTTTAAGCTTTCCGTTCATAATTGCAATGGTTGCGGGTATAGCTCCCTTTGAGCGGACCTGGGCTTCCACCTGCAGGGCGGTTTCCACATTTTTGGGATAGGGCATGCCATGGCTGATAATAGTGGATTCCAGGGCAACTACCGGCCGGCCATCCCGAAGCGCCGATTCCACTTCCGGTGATAATTCAAGATATTCCTGTGTTTCTGTCTTCTTCATACTATACTCCTGTCATATTCTCTTAGTGATCGTCACTGGCAACCACGGTAAATTGTCCTTTTTCTTTCCAGTCACTGATAAGCCGATACAGGGCGGCCGCTGACATTTTGGAGCTCACCGCTTCTTCATCTTGCAGCGTAATCGCCGAGGCAGCACAGCCAGATTCAATCCTGTAGCTTGGATCTCCTGACCAGTTGCTTAGAAGGCCCGTCCGAACCATCGCCGCCAGGTATGAATCCCCGGCACCGGTAGCACTTTTCATGGGAATAATCGGGGGCTTTCCCCAGATTACACGGTCCTTAGTCACAAGAAAAACGCCATCAACGCCGACACTTACATGGAGTTCCCGGCAGCCCTTTTCTAAAATAAAAAGAGCGGCCAGTAAAAGCTTTTTGAGCCCATCCGGATCTAAGGTCTTAAAACCTCTAGAAAAAGCATGTTCTAGGAAGTTTTGGTGTGCTGAATGTAAATGAGATGCAAAACTACAGCCCAGGGTCTCCGCCATAACCAAGAGTTCATCCGCATTAGGTTTTAGACCATAAAAGCGGCCGATGAGGTACCCATTCTGGTACGCGGCAAATCGCTGAGCCTTGGCAGTAGAAACAGGATCAAACCAGGCGGGGACATGCGGCAGGGCGGCAAGCAAAGCATCGATGGTTTCGGGTAACAGGTTCCCGTCAGCGATAAGGGTAGAAAAAAGAGACATCTCCGGACCGGAGGCTGGCGAGAGCTTTTCAAGACAGGCGATGATAGCTTCGGGATTAAGAAGAGAAATGCTATCCATTGATGAAAGGGCAAGCCGCATGTCCCCTGAGTCGTCCAGTATGGATACATAACAGGAAGGACTGTCGCTTTCGGCATGGAGCGCTCCATCAAGATGTACTCCCGTCTCTTTTGTCTCTTCAAACAGCATCCGTGAGAGGGGGTCTTTGCCAAACACTCCGATAAACTGGACCGGTATGTTAAGGCGTGCCAGGTTTTCCGCCATGTTTCGGCCCGCGCCGCCCCGGGAGAAACGAACGCTGCCCGGATTGGAATCGCGGTCCCGGAGCGGGCCATAGGGCCTGCCTTCTATATCCACATTGGCGCCCCCGGCAACCAAAACGGGATGGGGTTTTGTAAAAAAGTGCAGTTTTTCCCCCTGAATAAAATGGAGACCGCTATGAAGGGCCAGGACTTCGAGACTTTGATCTGAATAAAAAGACACATGGGTGGGATCTTCCTTGTACCACCAGGGGGCAAAAAAGTCCTTGAGAGAACCAACTTCGCCAGCAAAAACTTCGCGGGGAATCTTGTGAGTATGGATAATGAGAAGACCGCCGCATTTGAGGTAGCGTGCCATGGCACTAAAATCTTTTAGGGGATCCTTAAAATGCTCGGCTACCTCGATGCAGAATATTATATCGAAACGCTGGTCCTCTGGCGGAAGGGGTAGACCAAAGAGGGGATCATAGGAATAGACGGTACAGCCCCGTTCCCGCAGAAGGTCTGAGGCAAGCGGGTTGGGCCCGGACCCCCAGTCCAGCACAAGCGGGGCTGTTCCCGTGGCGTCCAGTGTCCCCTCCTGATGATAGGCCTGAGATCTACGGCTGCTATACCAGTACTGAAGCCCCTGGTCCAGAATTTCTGACAAGAAACGGACATAACCTGCATTTTCCCGGCTGTTCTCATGGAGGCCGTAACGTTTTTCTTCTTCCTCGCTACTTAAATAAGAGGCGGGGTCGGCCCAGACAAAGCCGCATAGACTGCAGCTGTAAAAGGAACGCCGTTTTGTTGAGATTATTTCTGTGCTCGGCCTATCGCAGAGAGGACAGTTCATGGGACAACTACTGTAGCGCAGTTTTACCTATCCCGCAAGGGATAGCCGCAAGGGATATCCGCTAGGGTTTGCCGCTTATTGTCGCAGGGGGGCATCCTGTTGTAGTATGCCATCCATGACACTTTGGCTTGCTACAAACAACGAACATAAAAAACGAGAATTGGAAGCAATTTTTTCTGATTATACCCTCAGAACTCCCGCCTCTGCAGGGCTTGTCTTTGATCCTGAGGAAACGGGCAGCAGCTTTATCGAAAACACCCTGATTAAGGCCCGGGCGCTCTTTGACCTCGTACACGAGCCGGTTATTGCCGACGATTCGGGACTGTGCGTGGATGCCCTGGATGGCCGGCCGGGAATTTATTCTGCCCGTTATGGCAGTACGGATGGCCAAAAATTAGAAAGCTGGGAACGGAACCAGCTGCTTCTTAAGGAACTAGAAAAGGCTACGGACCGAAAGGCCCGCTTTATCTGTTCTATGGTGGCCCTGTTCAGCCACGACCGTTTTTATGTGGTGCAGGAAACCCTGGAAGGCGAGATTATCCGTGAAAGCAGGGGAACGGGCGGCTTTGGCTACGACCCCATCCTCTATCTGCCGGACCGGAGATGCACGGTGGCGGAACTCTCGGAGGAGGAAAAAAACCGTATCAGCCACCGGGGAAAGGCCGGCAGAGCACTGGCTCGATTGCTTAGTAAGTAAGAGGCGTTCATCAATATGGATAAAATGATTCATGCTATTCTTGTGGACTCGGTCATTTTTCTCGCCCTCTTCGGTATAGCCGTGGGGAGGCTTCCCCGGCTCAGAATGAACCGGGCTACTATCGCCTTTGCGGGGGCTGCCTTTCTTATTGCCCTTGGGGGCATTTCTGCGGAAGAAGCAGCGGCGGCCATCGATTTAAGTACCCTGATCCTTATTCTTTCCATGATGATTATTACGGCGAACCTTAAGTTTTCTGGCTTTTTTGATATGGCGGGGCTTGCAGTCCTTCGGGCTGCAGACCGGCCGAGAAAACTCCTAGCCCTGGTGATGGCATCCTCTGCGGTGCTTTCGGCCCTGTTTCTCAACGATACGATCTGCATCATGATGACACCCCTCGTGGCGACCCTCTGCGTGAGGGCTAAGCGGGATCCGGTTCCATATCTCATAGCTTTAGCCCTTGCTGCCAACATAGGCTCCGCGGCCACCATTATCGGCAACCCCCAAAACATGCTCATTGGAGCTTCGAGCGGCATTCCCTTCGTACGCTTTCTTGCCCGCCTTGTGATTCCCTCCATAGCGGGTCTTGTGGTGGCCTACATTCTGACAATTGCGGTGTTCAGAAAAGAGTTTTCCACCAACGAGCAAATGACTGCGGCAGATTTGATAAGCGGAGAATCGGCGAATCAGAACCTGTATAAGCCGCTCCTGTATAAAAGCCTTGTTGCAATCTTGATTATGATAGTGGCCTTTATACTCAATGCTCCGGTTTATGCGGCCGCTATGGTCGCTGCAGCCATACTCCTCACGACCCGCCGGATAAAGCCCGAACGGGTCTTCGCCGAACTTGACTGGACCATTATTGCCTTTTTTGGGGGCCTCTTTATCATTACTGCCGCGGTTGCCAAAACGGAAGCTTTCGCCTGGTTTGTAGCCAAGGCATTACCCCTGGTGGGCCAAAGCATGGCGGGCCTCTCGGCCTTTACACTGGTGCTTTCCAATCTGATCTCCAATGTACCGGCAGTCATGCTCATGCGTCCCTTGGCCCAGTATTTTGCGGATACGGAAAAATTTTACCTGGTCCTCGCCATGGCCAGCACCTATGCGGGGAATCTCACCTTGCTGGGCTCCGTAGCAAACCTCATAGTTGCCGAGAGCGCAAAAAAGTTCGGCATCCATATCAGTTTTGGAACCTACCTTAAGGTAGGCTTGCCCACCACGGTGGTAACCGTTATTCTGGGGACCCTTTACCTCATGTTCACTTAAGGAAAACCGATGAACCTGCATACCTTTTTATGGACCACTTTTTTTGCCTTTCTTCCCATTTCTGAACTCCGAGGCGCTATTCCCTTTGCGCTGTCCCAAGGGATGCCCTGGTATATTGCTTTGCTATTCAGTGCAGGTATCAATGCCCTGGTAGCCCCTGTGTGCTGGCTTTTCCTTTCTACATTCCACCGGCTCTTTTACCACTGGAACTGGTATCGGGGTCTCTTTGATTCCTTTGTAGAACGGGCCAGGGGTAAGGTTCATGAAAAGGTTGAAAAATGGG
>JAIWNU010000175.1 GCA_020216655.1 Treponema sp.
CGGATTCCTATCGTGGTTAATTGGTCTATAGTTGGCATACTGTTTGTGATTACCGTGCTTGGTTCTATGATTGCCGCCCTGGGTGGGGCCCGTCAGGCTGGCAAACTGTCACCGGTTGAAATATTACAGAAATATTAAGGATGGACATATGCTTTGTGATATCTGCGGAAAACGGGAAGCAATTGTATTTATACATCAGGTGGGGGCGGGGGGGCAGACAGAATTGCATCTTTGTTCCCAATGTGCCTACGAACATGGTTTGCAAAATTTGGAAGGGGATATAGGCAAGGCGCTCTCAGATCTGCTTAAGAAACTGCCCTTAGATAAAGTACCCGCATCGGGCCTTTCTCCCTTAGGAAAAACGAAAAAAAAATATCCTGAACAATGTCCCTTCTGCGGACTTTCGTTACCGGATCTTAAAAAACAAGGCCTTGCGGGCTGTGAAACCTGCTGGAATGTATTTGGAGATTTATTGGTAGTACCTCATGTTAAGAAACAGGGGCCTCAACAGCATAGGGGCCGTTTTTCGCTCCAAGTTTCTGATGCAATTGCCCAAAAGCAGGAGCTGGAACAACTCAAAAATCTTTTACAGGCCGCAGTTGACAGGGAAGATTATGAGCAGGCTGCAATGTACCGGGACCGGATTCGGATTCTAGAAATGGGAGCTGCGCGTCGTGGATAATACATGTCTTGAAAACTGGTTTTGGTTTGGCCCAAATCATCAACAGGATTGTATTCTGTATAGCCGTCTCAGCTTTCATCGATCCCTAAAGAATGAATTGTTTCCTCATCGTGCTTCCCCGGAAGATAAGGAAGGGGTTCTTAAAAATGTGCTTGCAGCCCTTAAGGATCTCGAGATTGATCCCTATACTCTGATAGGGCCTGAGAGTTCTAGAGATTGCCAATTATCTGCCCGGGAGGTGTTCGATCTTCCAGAGGTGTTAACCCTGAAAGCAGGAGAAGCGGTTATTATCGGGAAAAAGACATTTCTTGCGAGTATAAACGTTCATTCCCATATATATTTTTCGCTCATGGGACCAGGATCTCAGCCTTTGGAACGGTTTCAGGATCTAGTAGCCCTGGATACTCAGCTTGATAAACGTCTCTCCTGGGCCTGCACCGAAACCTATGGATTTCTTAACCCGGACCCCATTCATACGGGCAGCGGAATGGAATTTGAAGCCCTTTTGTTTTTGCCGGGTATTATGGACAGTGATATGTATGATCGGGTCATGAAGGGTCTCCTTGCCCAGGGCTTTGCAATTTCAGTATACGATACAAAGGATTCAAAGGATGAAGAAGACCTATCGCAGCAAGATATAAGGAGCCCTTTTATTCAACTAACCTATACAGTGCCCCTGGGGGTCTCTGAACAGGAAGGGCTTGAAAAAATTTCTAATGCCCTTGAAGGTCTTATGAAGGGGGAACGGGCTACGAGGGAGCGGCTTGCAGAAAAGCTTTCGGAAGAACTAAAAGACAAGTCCTGGCGTGCATATGCGCTTTTAACTCATGCGCAGCTCCTATCGAAAACGGAGTGCCGCAGCCTCCTTTCAGATCTGCGAGCCGGTATTGTATATGGCAGTTTATCGGTGAGCAGTGCTCAAGGGATTCTGAAAGACTGCGATCGGTTATGGTTTGGCACAGAAACGCTGGTACGGCAGGCCCTGGAAGCCTATCCTATCGATCAGAGGTCGGAAAAATTATCAAAAAGTCTCAGGTCAAAACTTGTCCGGAACATACTTTCGCAGTACCATATAGAGGGGGAGATATAATTTGTTTAAAGGTTTGACCCAACGGGCCCAACGAATATTAACGGTTATCGCACAGGATGAAGCTCGTCGCTTCCACAGCGACCAGCTTCTGCCTGAACATATACTCGTGGCGATTATTAAAGATGGATCCGGCACAGCCTGCAGAGCCCTCGAGGATCTAGCTATCGATTTGCAAGATTTTCGCCATGTCCTTGAACGGGAAATACCGCAAAAAACGGGAGCCTTTATTTTTGGCGATGTCCCGCCGTCCCGTCGTGCCAGGACGCTTCTTGAGGCTGCGGCCGAAGAAGCCCGCGCTTTTGGACACGAATATGTCGGAACAGAGCATCTCTTATTAGCCTCGGTGAGGGAAGAGGATTCTCCGGCTGCCCGGTATATTGCCGAAAAACACATCAGTTCTGAAATGCTTCGTTCTACAATACAGCTCGTGCTGGGACAATTCAGAGACGATGGCCCCGCCGAAGATCCTCGGGATAATTCGCATATTCCCAGCTCTGGTTCTGGAGCCTTTGGCGGCGCTGCACCTACGGGACCAAAAAACACGAGGACCCCTATTTTAGATGAATTTTCCCGGGACCTCACTTCCATGGCCAGGCTCGGTGCTATGGATCCCGTTATTGGCCGGGAAAAAGAAGTTCGCCGGGTTGTACGCATTCTCGCCAGGAGAACGAAAAACAATCCCATACTAGTAGGCGAACCTGGGGTCGGCAAAACCGCGGTGGTGGAAGCCTTGGCCCAGCTTATTGCTTCGGAAAACGTTCCGGAGATCCTCGCAGACAAGCGGCTCCTCGCCCTTGATCTCGCATCGGTGGTGGCGGGTACAAAGTACCGCGGCGAATTTGAGGAACGGCTCAAAAAAATAATGAAGGAAATCAGCCAGGCCGGAAATATCATCCTCTTTATCGATGAAATACACACCGTCATTGGAGCTGGAGGGGCTGAAGGCACCATTGATGCATCCAACATGCTCAAGCCGGCCCTTTCCCGGGGTGAAGTGCAATGTATCGGCGCCACAACCCTGTCTGAGTACCGAAAACACTTTGAAAAGGATGCGGCCCTGGAACGGCGTTTTCAAATGGTGGCCATAGAAGAACCTACCCTCGATGAAACCATACAGATCCTTAGGGGAATTAAATCCAAATATGAAGAGCATCATCGGGTAGTGTACAGTGAAGGAGCTATTCTTGCGGCGGCTACCCTGGCCCAGCGATATATTACAGGCCGGTTTATGCCCGACAAGGCTATCGATCTCCTGGACGAAGCGGGGGCAAAACGAAAACTTGAGACGGATATAAAACCCGCGGAGCTCAGTGAGATCGAAGCGGAGATAAAGCGTCTTACGGAAGAAAAGGTCCGCCTGGTTGCAGCCCAGGACTACGAAAAAGCTGCGGATCTCCGCGACCAGGTCCGGTCCCTCCGGTACCAGCTCGAATCGGTAAAACAGGCTTGGGAACGGCTTTCCCGGGAAGAGCGGCCCGAAGTATCCGAAGCGGATATCCGGCAAGTTGTAGCCGAGGCCACAGGCATACCCCTTGCCCGGCTCGAAGAAAGCGCGTCTCGAAAACTGTTAAAGATAGAAGAAGAACTGCACCGTTCGGTTATCGGCCAGGACGATGCGGTCCAGCGGATTGCAGCGGCCATCAGGCGGAGCAGGGCCGGCGTTTCATCATTAAAACGACCTCAGGGTTCTTTTATTTTCTTAGGGCCCACGGGCGTCGGCAAGACGCTCTTAGCAAAACGGCTCGCCGAGTACCTTTTTGGGACTGAAGAAGCCCTGGTCCGCATTGATATGTCGGATTATATGGAAAAACACAACGCATCCCGTCTTGTCGGAGCCCCTCCAGGTTATGTGGGTTACGAAGAGGGCGGGGTCCTGACTGAAAAAATTCGGCGAAATCCCTACCGGGTCATCCTGTTTGATGAGATTGAAAAAGCCCATCACGATGTCTTTAACCTGCTCCTTCAGGTATTAGAAGAGGGGGAATTAAAGGACAATCTGGGTCATACGGTGAGTTTCCGCAACACGGTCATCATTATGACCAGCAATGCGGGGGCCCGTGAAATTTCCCGGGATGCCCGGCTTGGCTTTAACCCCGACACAGGTATTATGAACCTGGAAGAAATCCGTTCCGCTGCCCTGGCAGAACTGAAACGGCTTTTTAATCCCGAATTTATCAACCGGGTGGATGACATAGTGGTTTTCCATGCCCTCTCCCGTGAACAAGTCCAGGCTATTCTTGCCCTTGAAATACAGGAGCTGAACAGCCGGCTCCATGATCAGGGCTATGTTATCCAGGTAAAACAGAGCGCCCAGGATCTTCTGATAGAAAAGGGCTGGGATCCAAAATATGGCGCCCGCCCGATGCGCCGGGCAATTCAAAAGGAACTGGAGGATGTACTGGCGGTGCTTATTCTTGAACAGGACTATCCGACAGGGACGGTGTTTGTCGCAGAAGGGCGGGACGGCAAAATCAGCATTAAACCGAAAAGAAACAAACCAGCCCTTATTTCATCGGTCCCGGTGGTATCTACCGAGCCGGTGAGCAAGTCCTGAGCGAGGAGGTTTTCATGGTCCAATGGCCCGTTAAAGGAACTCAAGAATACATAAGCCTTGCCCCTTCCAAAATAATAGCCGTAGGGCTCAATTATCATGCCCATGTCCAGGAAAGCAAGGTTTTTGACCTTAAAAAACTCGAAGTTCCCAGCGAACCAGTCTTGTTTGCCAAAACTCCCAATGTGCTCATCGGTCCCGATGAACCTATTGTGATTCCGGCCCTTCTTAAAGAGTATCATTTTGATGAAAATAGAATCGATCATGAGGCTGAACTTGCAATTATTATTTCAAAAAAATGTAAGCATGTTACAGAACGGGATGCCCTGAATTATGTGCTTGGCTACACCTGTTTTAACGATGTAAGCCAGCGCAACATTCAGAAATCAGACGCCTCTGGGTGGTTCCGGGGAAAATCCTTTGATACCTTCGGCCCCATAGGACCTGTAATTGTGCCACCAAATCTGCTTCCGGATCCGCAAAAGCTCGCCATTAGCTGCCGAGTCAACGGCAAAACCACCCAAGCAGCCTCCACTGCGGATATGATTTTTAGCATTCGTAAGCTTATTTCGTTTATATCCCACAATTTTACCCTCGAAGCAGGCGACATCATTGCCACCGGAACCCCCAGCGGCGTAAGCCCCATAAAGGCCGGCGACGAAGTCGAGGTAGAAATTGAAGGTATCGGCATCTTGCGGAACCCGGTGATCGAGGAAGTTCTATAATGCAAAATTGGGAAGCCCATTTTTCTCTTTTTCGTAAAAACACCATCGGGATAAACGCTGTCCTTAATGGTCCAAATGGACAAGTCCCGCTTGTCTATGCCGACTGGATTGCCTCAGGCCGACTCTACAGCCCCATAGAAGAGCAGATGCTCAAGGTCGCTTACCCCTTTGTGGCAAATACCCATTCAGAGTCCAGCGCCTTGGGTGCCAGCATGACCCGGGCTTATCACGAAGCCCGGCGCAGGATAAAGGCCCATGTTCATGCAGGTCCCGATGATGTACTTATCACCGCCGGTTCTGGTATGACCGGAGCGGTCAACAAGCTCCAGCGTATTCTGGGGCTTCGCATACCCGAACGGGCACGGGGGCTCTGCGGCCGAGGCCTCTGCGAAGTCCCGGAAAAAGATAGACCTGTGGTTTTTATTACCCACATGGAACACCATTCAAATCATACAAGCTGGCTTGAATCTCTCGCTGATGTGGTTATTTTGGAACCCGACAGCCAGCTTATGGTTCAGCCAGATGAGTTAGAAAAACAGCTCAGGCAGTATGCTTCCCGGCCGGTAAAAATCGGCGCCTTTTCCGCTGCATCGAACGTAACCGGAATCAGGCCTCCCTATAGGGAGCTTGCCCGTATCATGCACCGGCACGGCGGTATAGCATTAGTCGATTTTGCCGCCGCAGGGCCATACGATCCCATAGACATGCACCCAGAGGATGACAGCGAAGGCTATCTGGACGGGATATATTTTAGTCCCCATAAATTTTTAGGCGGACCCGGTTCGCCCGGTATAGTGGTTTTTAATAAACGGCTCTACCACAATACAACCCCGGATGATCCCGGCGGCGGCACCGTAAAATGGACAGACCGCTGGGAGCATGCCCACTATGTGGATGATATTGAAGCCCGGGAAGACGGGGGAACCCCCGCATTTCTCGGTACCATTCGGGCCGCTATGGCCATGGATCTTAAGGAAGCCATGGGAAGCGGGCCGATCCACGAACGGGAGCAGGAGCTCATCAATCTAGCTTTTGATAGTCTTATTGATATACCAGGACTACATATATTGGCAGACCATGAGCGGAACCGAATCGGAGCCCTTTCTTTTTATTTTGACCATCTCCATTACAACCTGGTGGTGCGGCTCCTCTCTGAACGCTACGGTATACAGGTGAGGGGCGGCTGTTCCTGCGCGGGCACCTATGGCCACTATTTGCTCCATATTGATAAAAAATGGTCCCATATGATTGCCTGTCAGGTAGAATCGGGGGACCTTTCCAAAAAGCCGGGCTGGGTAAGGCTTTCGATCCATCCGACTATGACCAATGACGAACTGGCCTATGTGCTTGGGGCTATTAAAGAAATCGGTGCGCAGGGAGCCCAATGGTCAGAAGATTATTGTTTTGATAAGGCCACTGGAGAATTTTTTAGAAAAGACGGACGGGACTTTGCAGCCTTTTCTTTGCAAGAACTCTTTAATCTATCCTAGCAGCGGGGGAGGATATTATGCAGGAAACAATTTTTAGTTTTTCAGCTGAAAGAAATGACGGTACTAAAATAAATCTTTCTCAATACAAAGGTAATGTTATTCTTGTGGTGAATACGGCAAGCAAATGCAGTTTTACACCCCAGTACAAGGGCCTCCAGGCTTTATATGAGAAATATAGAGATAAGGGCTTTATGGTGCTTGGTTTTCCCTGCGATCAGTTTGCCCACCAGGAACCAGGTTCCGACGCAGAAATTGCCCAATTCTGTGAAGTAAATTATGGGGTCACCTTTCCGCTTATGAAAAAAATAGAAGTAAATGGGTCAGGAGCTCATCCTCTTTTTGTGTGGCTCCGCAGTAAGGCCCATGGTGTTATAGGAGATTCAATAAAGTGGAATTTTACCAAATTTCTTGTTTCCCGGGATGGTCAAACGGTTAAACGCTTTGCGCCGACTGTTGAACCGGAAAAGCTAGAAGCGGACATAGAAGCCTTTTTAGCAAAATGAAAGAAGAACTTCTGCTTTCAAACCAGATTTGTTAATAAACTCTCCAAATAAAAGGGCTGTCTTTTTTCGACAGCCCTCTGGAAATAAAAGCAATTAAAAATCTATTAAGCTTTCGGTATGACTTAAATTACCGTTCCTGGGTACAGGACAGCGTTCTTCGGAATAACGATAATGCCATCCACGATATGGTAGTGGCCGTAGTCTCCGTCGGTCCTGTTAAGGTCATCTATACCGATACGGCAGCCTTCGCCGATCCGGGCGTTCTTATCGATAATAGCACCCTTTACAATGGTTCCCTTTCCTATTCCTACATCGGGGAGCCGTCCTTCAGCGTTCTGACGCTTCTGCTCCTCCGATTCATAAAAGTCGGCGCCCATACAAACCACCCCATTCAGGCTTGCTCCCGATTCTATGATGGTGCGGATACCGACGATGGAATTGGATATCGACGCGTTAGTAATGATACACCCTTCTGCCGCTATGGACTGGTTCATATTACTGAAATTCATTTTGGAGGGCGGCAGATTCCGCATATGGGTATAGATGGGGGCCTTTTCATCGTAGAAATCGAACTTAGGCTTTAAGCTGGTAAGATCCAAATTTGCTTCGTAGAAGTTTTTTATGGTTCCGATATCTTCCCAGTAACCGTCGTAAATATATGCATTAACCTTCTTTTTACCGATCAGGGAGGGAATGATTTCTTTACCGAAATCGGTGTAATCGTTATCCAGGCTTGCTTCCATGGCTTGGGCGTCAAACACATAAATACCCATGGAGGCAAGGTAGTCTTTTCCCTTTGTTCTGCGGTCCTGGAGCAATTCAGAAGGAATCTTAAAATCGCTAATATCCTTTACCGGTCCCGGTTTTTCCAAAAATTCGGTGATTTCGTTTTTCTTATTGGCCTTCAGGATGCCAAGCTGGCTGGCGTCTTCCCGGGTAACCGCGGTACAGGCAATGGTAACCTCAGCTCCCGAATCCTTATGCTGTTTCAGGAGTTCCTGCAAATCCATCCGGTACAGCTGATCCCCCGAAAGAATCAGGTAATGGCTTGGATTCTGGGTTCTAAAATGGATAAAGTTTTTGCGGACCGCATCGGCAGTCCCTTCGTACCAGCCAGAATGTTCAAAGGTTTGTTCCGCTGCGAGGATCTCTACAAAACCCCGGGAAAAGGAGTCGAATGAATAGGTATGGGCCACATGCATATGGAGGGATGCTGAGTTGAACTGGGTCAGAATATAGATTTTCCTGAGATTCGAGTTGATGCAGTTAGAAATAGGAATATCCACCAGCCTGTATTTTCCGCCAAAGGGAACAGCCGGTTTTGCCCGTGATTGGGTGAGTGGGAATAACCGGGTTCCTTTCCCTCCACCTAGTACAATGGAAAGTACCTGAGACATGATGCTCCTCCTGAAGTTTTATTTGCACCGTCCTTTTCTCCTAGTATAAGGTGAGATATTCCATCTGTCGATACTTTCTTGTTATAATTCTTTTATGAATAACGATCACGCTCCCAATCAAGCGTACGCCCAAGCGAACGCTCAAGCTAACGCCCAAGCGAACGCTCAAGTTAACGCTCAAGCGTACGCTCTGGATATATTACTCACCAATCCTGCATTTGCGGACCATATTGTTCTTGAAAAAAGAATCCCCGCCGCACCTGCTGTTACGGTGCCAATACCAGAAGAGGTGGATCCGCGGCTGAGAGCCGCGCTCGAAGGCCGGGGTATCCGCGAATTGTATACCCACCAGGCGGAGGTGTGGAATTGTGTGCGCAAGGGTGAGCATACGGTGGTGGTAACTCCTACCGCATCAGGGAAAACCCTCTGCTATAATTTGCCTACTTTGCAGGCCCTGCTGGAGGATGAACACGCCCGGGCCTTGTATCTTTTTCCGACCAAGGCCCTATCCCAGGACCAGCAGGCAGAACTGAACGAACTGGTGGACGGCAAAGCGGGTAAGCTCCCCATCAAGGTGTGTACCTACGACGGTGATACCCCCGATTCATTAAGGCTTGCGGCCCGGGACACGGGGCGGATTATCGTTTCAAATCCGGATATGCTCCATGCGGGTATATTGCCAAACCACCCCAAGTGGATAAAGTTTTTTTCACGCCTCACCTATGTGGTGATCGATGAGGCCCATACCTATCGGGGTGTTTTCGGCAGCCATGTGGCCAATGTGCTGAGGCGGCTTTTCCGGATTGCCGCTTTTTACGGTGCTCATCCGGTGGTGATCCTTTGCTCCGCCACTATCGGCAATCCCAAGGAATTGGCCGAAAGCCTCATCGGTATGCCGGTAGCTCTGGTGGATAAAAATGGAGCTCCCCGGGGAGAAAAGCGGGTAATCCTGTATAATCCGCCATTGGTTGATGCGGTGCAGGGAATCAGACGCAGTGTGGTTACCGAAAGCCGCCGATGGACCGTAGCGCTCCTTAAGGCGGGAATTAAAACC